>DASSOW010000153.1:0-5146 GCA_035700175.1 Gemmatimonadales bacterium
ACAATGCCGGCCAGGCGGGCAAGAACCTCGTGGCCGCGCTGGAGACCATGCCGGCCGACAAGTTCGGCTACAAGCCCACCCCGGCCCAGATGAGCGTGGGCCAGATCGCCAACCACCTCGCGGAGGGCAATGACTACCTCTGCGGCACCATCGGCGGCATGAAGGCGCCCAAGCGCGCGGAAGTGGCTGACTCGGCGAGCAAGGATGCACTGATGGCGCTGGTCAAGGAAACCTTCGCCTTCTGTGACCAGGCGCTCGCCAAGCTCGACGACAGCAAGCTCGGTGAGGAGCTCCCGTTCTTCGGTGGACGAAAGATGACACGCGCCGCCATCATGACGATCACCACCGCAGACTGGGCCGATCACTATAGCCAGCTGGCCAACTACCTGCGGCTGAACAACCTCCTGCCGCCGACGGCGAAGCAGAAGGAAGAGTAGTCGTGAGTCGTGGGTCGTGAGTCATGACCCGTGGCCCACGACCCATGACCCACGACCCGTGACTTCCCTCACCTCCCCCAGCCGCACCGCGTGGATGGTCGCGCTTCGACGCGCGGCGCACCAGCTCATGGACCAGCCGCCGGTGTTTGCGGATCCGCTGGCGCTGCGGATCCTGGGCACCGCCGTCGCCGAGGAGCTGGAGCGGAATCCCCAGTACCGGGCGCACCGCATCTCGGATCGCTACCTGCGCGCCTTTCTCGCCGCGCGAAGCCGGATCGCGGAGGACACGCTGGCTGAACTGGTGGGCCAGGGACTGCGGCAGTATGTGATCCTTGGTGCGGGGCTCGACACTTTCGCCTATCGAAATCCCTGGCACGAACTCCGGGTCTGGGAAGTGGACCACCCCGCAACACAGGGCTGGAAGCGCGAGCGGCTGGCCAGCGCGGAGATTGCCGTTCCCACCCCGGCGCCGTTCGTGCCGGTGGATTTTGCCGGGCAGGACCTGGAACAGGCACTGGTCGCCGCGGGACTGGACCTGGGCCAGCCGACGTTCTTCTCCTGGCTCGGCGTCGCGCCCTATCTCGAACGTCCTGCCATCGATGCGTTGCTCGGATTCGTGGCCCGCGCCTCGGGCTCCGGTGGTGGTATCGTGTTCGACTATTTCATCCCGCCCCACACCCAGACACTCATGATTCGCCTGCTGCTCGCACTGCGTCGGCGCCGGCTCAAGCAGATCGGCGAGCCCTGGCGGAGCCACTTCGACCCGGCGGAACTCACCGCCCAGCTGCGCACCCTCGGCTTCCGTGATGTCACCGACTTCACGCCCGACATGATCAACGCGCGCTACTTCGCCGGTCGCCACGACGGGCTCAAGGTGGGAACCATCGGGCATGTGATGCGGGCGGTGGTAACTAGGGATTAGGGGCTAGGGGCTAGGGGCTGGGGTTGTGAGACGAAACTCGGCCTGTCCGCTCTAACCCCTAATCCCCTAGTCCCTAACCCCTGCTCTCTTGACGCCACCCGCTCCAGCCCCGACTTTGACCCCATGCCCCTCCAACGCCGAGTATTTCTGCCGGCGCTCCTCATCCTGTTGAGCGTCTCTCCTTGCCACGCCCAGGCGTGGGACTCCGCTTCGGCCGTGCAGCAGTTTGCATTCGGCCCGGTGAATGTGCTGGTGATCGCCGACACGGTGGCCGGGCTTGGCGTCTGGGCCGCAACCTCGTCCACGGAGTATCAAGGCGAGCGACATGAGTTCGGGACCAGCTTCAATCCCGATTCCATGGATCGCTGGCTGGACCAGGCGCACGCCGTGATCACCCGCGACGGCGCTGCCGATTCCAGTTCGCCAACGACGTTGCAAACGACCCCGCTTGTCGCCGTTGACAGCTCGGCAATCGTAGTCCTGCGCAAGATGGACGCGTCGCGTTGGTCCGATCAGATCGAGCTCGTCTTCCTGGACAAGGACCGGAAGTCGCTCTGGTCCGTCGATGCGAGTGCTGCCCAGGCAGACAGTTTTGTCACCGGCATGTTTGTCGAGGCCGCACGCAGCCGGCTCATGCCGCGCATCGACCCGGCGGTGCTCCGGGCAAGTGCCGGCTCCGACGCCGATGCAGCTCCTCGATTGATCAAGATCGGCCGGGTCCGGCCGCCCAAGCGCGTTGCCGGGATCTCGGCTCGCGTCACGCTTCAGTTCGTCATAGGGCTCGACGGCAAGCCAGAGCGGGCAAGTTTCAGGACCATCACGTACAGTGATCCCAGGTTCATTGATGCTGCGATCGCCACGATCATGGAATCCCGCTTCTCGCCTGGCAAGCTGAGCGGCGTCCCGGTCCGGGTGCAGGTCGCCCAGGGAGTCCGCTTCAATGGCCAGGCGCAGCAGCAGCAGAGCATGGACAACTTTCCCAAGCCCCGCCCGCTGGTCGGCGACGTCCTGGCATCGCCGCCGTTCTGAAAGCGCCGAGAGCTGGGAGCTGAGAGCCAAAACAAAGCGACCCTCCCAGCACTCGCCGGGAGGGTCGCTCTGTCAATCTCTTAGCGCACAGCGCTCAACGCACAGCGCATAGCGCACAGCGCACAGCGCTCAGCGCTCAGCGCACAACGCTCTACATTCCTGCCAACCCCTTCACCGCATCCACCAGCTTCCCGACCTTCGCCTTGTCGCTGGAGCTGCCGGCGTCGCTCTGCAGCGAGCTGGCCAGCTTGTTGAGCGCGTCGTTGCGGCTGGAACCCGACGCCTTCTCGGCGCTGTCGAGCGCCTTGCGGGTCTCGGAGATGCGGCTGCTGCTCAGCCCCTTGGACCGTTCCAGCTGGTCCACGTAGGCACGCGCCAGCGCATAGCTGGCCGGCCAGGTGAACTTGGGCTGGCCCTGGGTGTTGAGGTAGTCGAGGTGCACCGTGCGGGCGGCGTCAATCTCGTTCTGCGAGATGAACGCGCTGGGCTTGAGCTGGAAGATGTCGAGCCCGCGGGCGATCTCGGAGCTCACGATGTTGCCGTTGTACCAGTACACTGACCACGACCCACCGCTCTGCATCTCGGTGGAATCGATCGGCCCGCGATCGAAGAAGGCGATCTCCTTCGGGTGCGCGGCATCGGTCCAGTCGAACACCGAGATGCCACCCTGGTACCACGCCTGCACCATTACGTCGCGACCGGGGATCGGGATGAGCGAGCCGTTGTGGGCCACGCAGTTTTCCTGCGGGGTCTGCGGCGCGAGCATCTTGTAGTAGCTCTGGAAGTGCATCTTCCGGTCCTTCAGCGTGAAGATGGCGTCGCCACCCCACTCATGCGGATCGGTCGCGCGGCACTTGGGCGCGCCGCCGCCACCCCACTCATCCGAGAAGAGCACCTTGGTGCCGTCGTTGTTGAACGTCGCCGAGTGCCAGTAGGAGAAGTTGGAATCGGCCGCGGCGTCGATGCGCACCGGGTGGGCCGGGTCGCTGATGTCGAGCAGCAGCCCGTAACCGCCGCAGGCACCACCCGCCAGGCCGATGGCCGGATAGACGGTGATGTCGTGGCACTGGTCGGGACCGGTCGGCTTCTGGTTGGGCCGCTGGCCGATCATCTTGGCGATCATGTCCGGCAGTGCCGCGCGCAGCGCCGCGCTGTCAGCCGCCGTCGGGGCGCCGCTGCCGCCGCGCGCCTTCACGACGCTGTCGAGCATCGGCTGGGTGAAGCGATCCGGCAGGACCATCTCGTTGCCCATGATATTCGCGACGAACGCGCCCTTGGCCTTGGCCTCGGCCACGGCGGCCTTGTCGGCCGGGGCCTCGCCGTGCTCCGGCGGGGCCGCGAGATCGTTGAAGATGCGCGGCGAGCTGACGATCGCCGCCTGCTCGGGATGCGCCACCGGCACCTTGATCACTTCGATGCGGAAGTGCGCCGAGTTCGGGTCTTCCTCAGGCGAGAGGTTGCTGCAGCCGGCGAGCTCGCTGGCCGAGCGCACCCGCGACGAGCCCGAGATGTACACGTACACATTGTCGGGATCCTTGGGATCCACCAGCACCGTGTGGGTGTGGGAGCCGCGGCAGGTCTGCACGTTGCCGACGTTCTTCGGGTGGGCAATGTCGCTGATGTCGAAGATGCGGAGGCCGCGGAGCCGCTCCGTGCTCACGGTGTCCTGCACGCCCTGCGTGCCGCAGTCGATGCGGCCGCTCAGGCCCTCACCGGAAATGAAGAGCAGGTTCTTGTAGACCGACACGTCGCTCTGGGACGCCGGGCAGATGTAGCCGGTCTCCAGCCTGGGCGTCTTGGGATCGGAAATATCCCAGATCTGCCAGCCGTTGTAGTTGCCCTGAATGGCGTACTTGCCGAGGAAGGCCAGGTCCGAGTTGGTGTTGTCGAACCCTTCGGGCTTCGGGGTCTGGGAAATGACGTTGAGGTTCCAGACGGCTTCGCCGGCGTCATGCAGGCCGGCCTTGAGGCCGACGCGCGGGTCCGGCTTGGGCGCCGCCGCCGACATGTCAGCGCTGCCACCCGACGAGGGCGACGGCGTGGTGCTGTAGGACGAAGTGGTGGACTGGGAACAGGCCGCAAGGACGACCAGTCCGGCAGTCAGTGACGCCGCGAACAGCGAGGTGGAACCGGATCGGCCCCTCGCGCGGCGGGCCTCGAACAGGGATGCCATGGCAGATTCCTCTGGTGGGACGGGGTGGGGACTATGGGTTCGCATCAGAAGGCAGCGGCCCGAACATCTGAGCCACCAGCATCTTCTGCATCCGCGTGATCTCGCTCGTCTGGTCGGCACTGATGTCGTTGGCGAGCTTGAACGTGAGCTGATCCTGGGCCGCACCGTAGGTGCCGAAGAGGTCGTCCACCATCGAGACGGCGCCCTGGTGGTGCTGGATCATGAACTGCAGGAAGAGCTTGTCGAACTCCTGGCCGCGCGCCTGGTCGAGCTGGTGCAGCTGCTCGGCGCTGAGCATGCCCGGCATCAGCATGTGATGCCCACCATGCATCATCATGCCCATGCCGGTGAGGGTATCCGGCGCCGGCACTTCCTGGTTGCGGTCCCGCAGCCAGGACTGCATGATCAGGATCTCGTCGCGCTGGGCATTGATGATCCGGGCGCACATGACCTGCAGTGCAGCGCTGGCCCCGTGGCTGGGCGCCCACTTGGCCATGACGATCGCCTGCGAGTGGTGGGCGATCATGCCATTCATGAAATCGATGTCGGCCTGGGTGTAGGGACGGCGGACACTGTCGGCCCGGG
>DASSOW010000154.1:0-3441 GCA_035700175.1 Gemmatimonadales bacterium
CGTTCGGCTGCGTTCCTCCAAGGGGAATGTGGCGGGCAGGGAGTGCACGTCGGCGCCAGCAAATACACGAAGTGATGCAAGCTGGAGTGCGGGACGGGAAGGCTGTGGCAAACTGACGTAACGCCACCGTTTCCCGACCGGGTGCGAGATCCGTCGCCCCGCCTGCGCTTCGAGCCGGGCGGGGCGATTTCCGTTGCAGCGCACCCCGGCTTGGAACTGCGGCTCTATGACAAGCGTAGTCAGCAGAACAGGAGAAAGTCGTCGGCCGGCCGGCGTGCCGGGCTCGCATATGGTCACGCGACTCCCGTGCGGTGCACGCCACGTCCGGTCGTGCCGCCGGCTTTTTCCCTGAAGAGACGATGACATGGAGGCGTAGCTCAGATGGAAGAGCGCGATAACGCCTTGGCAATACCTGTCCGCATCGCGGGCCGAAGCTCGAGGCTTACCTTGCAGAGGTCGAGGTCGCCGGTTCGAATCCGGCCGCTCTCCATGGCATCGCCGCATTGCAGCAAACAGCCTCGAGGCACCTCCGGCATCCCTCGCAACCACTTGTCCGCTACCGGGCCGAAGCAGAGGGTTATCAGGAGCAGTTCGGGTTCGAATCCCGTAACCCGGTGGTGCTTCGTTTACTGACTCGGTCGGGTCGAAGTCGTTCGATTATCGCACATCAAGGATCCCGGTAACACGCGAGTCCGGGAGTCGAGCGGCACCATGAATCCGATCGAGTTGCCTGGTTGTCTTCGGTGCGGGTCGAAGCCGCTGGGTTACCTGGTATCTCCCAGTGGCGACTCCCTATCCGCGCCGATTTTCCCACACCGGCCTCGAAAGGAGGCGAACCATGATCAACTACGCACAGCATGTCGCAACGCGCCTCCGGCGCCTCTTCACGCCCCAGTCGGAACCGATTCCCGGCACGACCCAGGTCCCCAATTCGGCGGGCGGCTTCGCCTGGGCGATCGACTGCTGGGCCCGGCTGGACCGGTTCCTCATCATGGGCAGCGAGGGCGGCACGTTCTACGTCGAGGAGCGCGAGCTGACCCGGGAGAACGCGGGCGCAGTCATTGAGGCGGTGGCGACGGACGGCCTCCGGGTCGTGCGCCGGATTGTCGAGGTGAGCAGCAGCGGCCGGGCGGCGAAGAACGATCCCGCGCTGTTTGCGCTTGCCATTGCCGCGAGCCTGGGCAACGCCGATACCAGGGCCGCCGCGCTGGCCGCACTGCCGGAGGTGGCGCGGACCGGGACGCACCTGTTCCACTGGATAGAGTATGTCCAGGCGTTTCGTGGCTGGGGCAGGGGCGTGCGGCGTGCCGTGGCGTCGTGGTACACCTCGAAGCCGGCCGGCGAGCTGGCGTACCAGATCCTCAAGTACCAGAGGCGGGACGGTTGGGCGCACCGGGATGCGCTCCGGCTGGCGCACCCGAAGGCGCCCGGCCTCGCACACGCGATGCTGTTCCAGTACGCCGTGAACGGATGGGAAAAGGTGGCGCCTCGCGGGAGCATTGCCGCGGCGCCGTCCGATTTCGAGGGGCTGCAGCTGCTGGAAGCGGTGCAGCAGCTGCGGGGGCTCGCCCCGGGGCCGGCGGCCAACCTGATTCGCGCGCACGGACTGGTGCGGGAGATGGTGCCGACCGAATTGCTCAGGTCGCCCGAGGTGTGGGCAGCGTTGCTTGAATCAATGCCGCTGACCGCCATGATCCGGAATCTCGGTGTCATGACCAAGGTCGGCCTGCTGGCCACCGGTACGCCGGCCGCGCGGATGGTGCGGGAGCGGCTGGAGGACCGGACCGCGCTCCGGCGGGCGCGGGTCCACCCGCTCGCGGTGCTCGCTGCGCTCAAGACCTTCGTGCAGGGGCACGGCGTGAAGGGCGGAAACGCCTGGACTCCGGTGGCGTCCGTGGTAGACGCACTCGATGCCGCGTTCTACCTGGCATTCGAGAACGTGCCGGCAACGGGCAAGCGGATCATGCTTGCGCTCGACGTGTCGGGCTCGATGAAGGCCGGCGTGCACGGGATGCCGTATCTCTCGTGCCGGGAGGCGTCGGCGGCAATGGCGCTGGTCACCGCTGCAGCCGAGCCGAACCACCGGTTCACGGCGTTTGCGGCCTCCGGTTTCCTGGCGCGGTTCTCGCCCCTGTCGAGCGGACTCTGCGAACTGGCCATCTCGCCCCGGCAGCGGCTGGATGACGTTGTGGAGCTGACCTCCGCACTTCCGTTCGGTGCGACGGACTGTGCGCTCCCGATGACCGAGGCGCTGAAGCACAACTGGCCGGTGGACGTCTTCGTCATCTTCACCGATAACGAGACGTGGGCCGGCGAGATCCACCCGGCGCAGGCGCTCCGGATGTACCGGGAGCGGATGGGCATTGCGGCCAAGCTGGTCGTGGTGGCCATGGCGTCGAACGGGTTCTCGATTGCGGACCCCAACGACGCCGGCATGCTCGACGTGGTCGGGTTTGACGCGGCGACGCCGGGGTTGATTGGGGAGTTTGTGAAGTGAGCTGTGAGCTGTGAGCTGCGAGCTGTGCGCTGTGAGCGAGCTGTGAGCTGCGAGGTGTGAGAACTTCGGCTCGTAGCTCGTAGCTCGTGGCTCGTAGCTCACAGCTCACAGCTCTCTTGACCCCCACTTGAGCGCGGGCTGCAAGCTTCCCAGGCGTCACCTGCTCCTGGAGGGCGCCATGCGCCGCATCATCCTCGTTCTGGCCTTGATTGCTGTTTCACTCAACCTTCCGCTGTCGGCGCAGGGCGTCGTGTCCGATCCGGCAGGGGCGCGGGTACGTATCCGCCAGTCGGGCGTGCGCGTGCCGACCATCGGCATCATCACCCAGGTCGACGCCGATACCATCCACCTTCGGGCTGTCGAAGGCAACCTTGCCATCGCGCGGGCCGACTTGACGAAACTGGAAGTGAGCCGAGGCGTGCACTCCAACGCTGGCCGCGGGTTTCGCAAGGGAATGAAGATCGGCGCGATCGTCGGTGCCGTGGCGGGCATCGCCGTGCTCTCGGATCCCGACGAGTACTGGTACGATGGCGGTGCGGAGATCCTGCCGCTGGCCATCGCGTCAGTGGGGCTGGAGGGCGCCATCATCGGCGCCGGCATCGGTGCCCTGTCGCACTCGGAGCAGTGGCAGAAATCGCGCACCGACGGCCAGACGCTGTCGCTCTACGTGGCGCCACACGAAGGGCGGACGGTGGTGGGGTTGGGGGTGAGGTTTTGATGAGCTGTGGGCTGTGAGCTGTGAGCTGAGAGCTGTGAGCTGTGAGCTGTGAGCTGTGAGCTGTGAGCTGTGAGGTGCTGACGCTCACAGCTCACAGCTCATAGCTCCCAGCTCCTACCCGATCCTCACAATCTTCGCCACTGACGGCACGCCATTGGCGTCAATCAGGAACAGCATGTAGTGGCCCGGCGGTGCCATGGTGGGGCCTGACGGCGCCGTGATCAGC
>DASSOW010000155.1:0-23201 GCA_035700175.1 Gemmatimonadales bacterium
CACGGCGGCGAGGAAGTCGGGGTCCTGCGCCATGAGAATCTGCGCATCGAAGATGCGGGCCTCTTCCTCACCGGCGCGCTCCAGCACCCGGTCCCGGAGCTGCCGCAGCTTGCCCGTCACCACGCGCACCGTGGCGTGCAATCGGCGGACCTCATGCTCCACTTCATCCGGCTCAACCGTGCGATCGGGCACGTCCGGAAAATCGAGGCGCACCACCAGCGCCGGCGCCCATGCCGTGCCCGGTGACACCCCGATGCCGCGAAGGAGCCGGTCGTCCATCATGCCTCGCCGAATCCCTCTGCAATGAGCGCACAGAGCGCTGCCACGGCGTCGGCCTCGTCGGGGCCGTCGGCGCGCACCGAGACGGTGCTGCCGAACTCGGCTGCAAGCATCATCACGCCCATGATGCTCTTGCCATTGACTTCCATTCCATCCTTTTCCAACCGGATGTCGCTGGTGAAACCGGCGGCGGCGCGCACCAGTTGCGCGGCCGGCCGCGCATGCAGCCCCAGCTGGTTGACGATCTGCGCCTCACGCTGCGTCATGACAGTATCCATCGAAGCAGCACTGCGCCTCCCATGGCGATAAGCGTGAAACGCGGTGCCGAGTAGCGCGGCCCCGCCAGCCGGCTCGCGGCGATACCGGTGCAGGCCAGGAGCAGCGTGCCCAGCACGGCACGCGGCCCAAAGGGGCGCAGCAGCCATTCGCCCACCAGCGGGGCTGCGACACCGATCGCGAATCCCGCGGCGGGGCCCGCCCAGCTGACAAACCGCGGCAGCCTGGACGCGCTGATGGCGGCGCCCACCTTCATGCCTGCTGCAAGGCCGGCCTGCAAGGTCCAATGCGCTACGTAGAGCCGGATGGCGTTAAACACGACCAGGAACACGGCGACCGCGACCCACGATGCCCCGAGCGCAATGGCCGCAAGCGACGCGCCCAGCAGCGCGGGCAGCAGTCCGGCCCAGAACAACTGGTCACCCAACGCGCCCAGCGGACTGCAGAGCGCCGCCCGCAGGCGTATGATCTGCTCACTGGAAACACCGTCGTATTCCGCCCTGGCCAGGGCGCCGAGCGCCAGTCCGGCCAGGTACGGATGACAGTTGAAGAAGAGCGCCGAGCGCATCGTGGCGGCGCGGAACCGCTCCGGGTCGCGGTCCCGCAGCGCCTCCAGCAGCGGCGCCGCGGCGTAACCCATTCCAATGCCAAGCATGCGCTCGTAGTTCCAGGCTCCCTGCACCGCGAGCAGCCGACGGCGTGCCGACGCCGTGCCCTTCACGCGAGCCAGACCAGCAGGAGCCCGAGAACGCCACCACCCACCAGCCAGCGGAGCCGCGGGCCGCGGCCGGCGCTCCGCAACGCACCGCCGGTCACTGCGGCGATGCCCGATCCGACGGCGATTACGCTGAGCAAGGCACCAGTGCCGGCATCGAGTGCCACGTACCGCTCGGTGAGGAACACGAGCATGAGCGCGACCGCCGTGAGCAGCAGACCGCGCGATGCATCCAGCATGATGGAACCGAGCTGGAGCCGGCCGATGGACCGGACATCGCCCGCCTCCAGGTCCGGGGCGCTGCGCTGCACGGCCCGGCCAATCCGGTGGCGCAGCCGGCCGAGGGTCCACCCTCCGAGCGAGGCGACGACGAGGGCAAGTGCCACCGCCAGCCCCAGCGATTCTTCCCACGACCCGCGATGCGCCACGAGTACCGCGCCGCCGACCGTGGCCGGCCCATAATCCGGATAGCGTGCCGCGCCGACCGGCAGCACGTCCAGCGCGAAGAGTTCCATCACCACGGCGAGGCGGAAGCCCGACGCGAAATCGCCGGCGATCCACCCGGCGACCGTCCCCGCCACGAGCGGCCGCGCGATCATCACCTGTGGCACGCTGACCAGGTCCAGTGCCACCACGGTGCCCCAGACCAGCAGCATGACCACGGTGAGCACCGGGTCGCTCACTTGATGGCGCTCAGCGGCAGGGGTATGGCCGTGGGCACGTCCTGCGCCGTGACCGTGGCGCCATCGGCGGCGAGGGCCCTCAGGCTGGCCAGCTCTGCATCGGTGAGATAGACGTAGGGCAGTCGTTCCGAGCGGCCGGGCTGGTGGTGGATACCGCCCAGGTTGATGCGCTGGAGAATGGCTGGCGCAGCGTCGTGCAGGCGGGCCATGGTCGGGAGGTTGCCCGTGAGCACGGCAGACTTGAGCCGCGACGACTGCCACTCGGGCAGCGCGGTTGCCGCTTCCTCGGTGCTGGCGAAGCTCACCTCCATCCCGTCCGGGACCGCCATGCGATAGAGGTCCTGCTCCCATTCGTTGCCGGCCACATCGTCATCCACGAGAATGATGCGGTCGAGGCCGAGGGACCGGCCCCAGCCGATGACCACCTGGCCGTGGATGAGCCGGTCGTCCACTCGCGCGAGCACAATGGGCACTAGGGCACCTTGATCGCGTGGGTGCCGGACTCGGCGGCGCGGCGGGCCGCCGCCTCGGGCGGAAGGTCGCGGTGGTACATGAAGTCCACCAGCATCGCGAGGTTGACACCGGTCACCACTTCCACGTCGTCGCGGTCGCGCAGCTTCCTGAGCACTGCCAGCAGGCACGAGCCCGCCGCCATGTCAACGAAGACTACCGCCGGATTGGTCCCGACCGCCTCGGCCACGCGCTGCTCCAGCGAGCCGCGATCGCAGTGATCGTTGGAGACCGGGATCAGCCCTTCGCCGTCGCCGGTGATGCGCACCACGGCGTCCACCATGGATGCCGCGATGGAGCCGTGTCCCACCACTACACCATGCAGCCGGTTATTCGTAGTCATTCCGCAAATACTCCCGCACGCCGCGCTGTTCCTTCATCCGCTTGATGAGCCGCTCGTTGAAGGCGGCGGCCACGTCCACGCCGGAATAGCGAAGCAAGTGCATCATGGCCACGACCTCGGAAATCACGGTGATGTTCTTGCCGGGATTGAGCGCCACGACCACCTTGGGTAACCGCACGCCCAGGATTTCGGTTTCCTGGTGCAGGAGTCCGGTGCGGTCCTGATCCCTGGCGGTTTCCCAGTCTTCCAGCTGCACCACCACTTCGATCCGCTTCTGCTGGCGCACCGAGCGCACCCCGAACAGCGCCGGAACGTCCACCAGTCCGATGCCACGGATCTCCATGTGGTGGCCGGCCAGCTCATGGCCGCGGCCGATGAGCACTTCCTCGCCGCGCTGGATGACCTGCACGACGTCATCGGCCACCAGGCGGTGGCCCCGCTCCACCAGGTCGAGCACGCATTCACTCTTGCCAATGCCCGAGCGCCCCACGAAGAGCAGGCCCACACCGTACACGTCCGCGAGGGAGCCGTGCAGCGTTGTTCTCGGCGCGAAGGCTTCCTCGAGCAGCGGCTTGATGCGGCGGTAGAACTCGGCCGTCTTGAGCGTGCTGCGCAGGACCGGCACGCTTCGCGCGCGGGCCAGGTCGAGCAGCTCTGCCGGCACCGTCTGCCCCTTGGTGATGAACACGCACGGCAGGTCAAAGGAGAAGAAATCCTCGAGCGCTCGCTGACGATCGGCCGGCTCGCGCGCGGCGAGATACGTGAGCTCGGTCTCGCCGAAGACATGCAGCCGCGCCGGGTTGAAGCGGGCCGTGTATCCGGCGAGCGCCAGCCCCGGGCTCGCGATCTCCTCATCCGGCAACGGCCGGTCGAGCCCGAGCTCGCCGGTCAGCGACTCGAGCTGGAGCGGATCACCGCGCCGGGCGAGAAGTTCGCGGAGTGTCAGCATCAGGACTGGGGCGCGTCCTGCCGGCGACCGGTGCGCACGCGGCCGCTGCTGCGCTGGATCTGCCGCCGCATCTTTTCTTCGGCGCGATCCAGCGCGGTCCGGTGGTCCTCCGCAGAGGCACTGGCAATGAGCGGGGCATCTCGCGCCACCCGGAACTGAAGCTCGGCAGTGCAGTTCACCCCTTCCTGGCCGAAGATGACGCTCGCGTCAATGGGATGCAGCGCCACCACGCTGAGCCGTTCGGTGATCGTTTCCGCCCGCTGCCGCAGGGTATCGCTGATCTCGCAGTGGCGCGTCGTGATCGTCGTCTTCATGTATGGCCTCCTGCCCGGCGCATGGCCGGGCCGTCAATGATCTGAGCCAGGTGAGCTTCCGTTTCCGCTGCGGCTGCCTCCCATGTCAGTTGTTCGGCGAAGCGCCGGCCAGCCTGGCCGAGCCGCGCCACCAGTGCAGGATCCTCAGCCAGTTCGGTCATCCGGCTGGCCAGGGCGGCAACGTCGCCATGCGGCACGAGGAAGCCGCTCTGCCCGTGCCGAACCGAGTCCCGGAGCCCGGGACTGTCCGAGGCGATACTGGGCGTGCCGCACGCCGCGGCCTCAATGACCGTGATGCCCCACCCTTCCTTGGGAGAAGGAAATACGTTTGCCCACGTTGAGCGCAACAGACGGATTTTCTCCTCCTCCGTTACGAAGCCGTGAAACCGCACCGCCTCCTGCAGCCCGAGCTCGCGAGCCAGTGCCTCCAGCTCTGGGCGGGCGTCACCGTTGCCGGCGATATCCAGCGTCAGGTCGGGGTAATCCTGCCGGGCAACCGCAAGCGCTCGGATAGCCAAGTCTATGCCTTTATACCGCTTAAGACGTCCCATATAAAGGAAACTGGGAGGTGCTGACCGCGCCGCTGCCGGGTCGGGCTGATAATGCACCGAATCCACGCCGGGGTGGATGACACGGATGGCACCCGGGGCCACGCCCCGGCGGACCAGGTCGTCACGGGTGCTCTCGCTGATGGCGTGGAAGCCCGCTCGACGATAGCGCCGGGGTATCGGACGCTCCGCCAGCCAGACAGCGGCTGCCATCGGCCAGGACGCTTCCTGGAAGGCGGTCTCGCCAAAAAGATGCGGCACGATGGCGCAGAACGGGAGCCGGGTCAGCGAGGGCAGGAAGAGCGGAATCTTGTTGATGTCCTCTACCACGATGTCGGGCGCCTCGCTCCGCAGCGCCCGGCGCACCGCGCCCCTTCCCTTCACCGCAAAGCTGGTGCGGCTTCCCACGCGGGTGACCTCGAGTCCTTCCACTTCTGCTCGGTGCGCGGCGCCCGGCCAGCCGGAGCACACCAGGCGCACCCTGTGTCCGCGTTCGACCAGCCGGCGGAAGATCTCGAAGACGTGGATCTCGGCGCCGCCCGCCTGGGGATTGGCGCGATCCAGCCAGTTGACGAGCAGGATGTTCACGGGTCAGGCAAGGCGTCCGAGGTCACGCGCGACCCGGTCAAGCACGCCGTTGATGAAACCGGATGCGCGGCCGCCGGCGAACCAGTGGGCCAATCGCACCGCTTCATCGATGACGACCTTGGGCGGGGTCTGGCCATCCTCGAGTTCCTGGATGGCCAGCCGGAGGATGTTGCGTTCGATGACCGCCACCCGGTCCCAGCGCCAGTTTTCCGCGGCCGCGGCGGCGCGCCGGTCGAGCATCCCCACGTTGGCGATGACCCGGGCGGCGTGTGCCTCTGCCAGGTCGAGGACGGTGGGCCTGGGACGGATGAGGCGGCCTACGCCGGCAAGTGCCTGATCCAGTGCGCCACCACCGGTCAGTTCCCAGGCATAGAGCAATTGCAGTGCGCGGGCTCGTCCTCGCGTGTCGAGCCGGCGCTCAGCCATGGCCCGATCGCGACTGCGCCAGCGCGTCCGCTGCGGTGATGGCCGCCTCGGCCGCCTCCCTGCCCTTGTTTCCGGCGGCGCCGCCCGCACGCTCCATGGCCTGCTCCATCGTGTCCACCGTGAGCACGCCAAACCCGACGGGCAAGCCGTGGCGCACGGCGATGGCGTTGAGCCCGCGCGCCGCTTCGGCCGCCACAAACTCGAAGTGAGGAGTTTCGCCCCGCACCACCGCGCCGAGCGCCACCAGGCACGCATAGCGGCCGCTGGAGGCGAGCGAACTGGCCACAGCCGGGAGCTCAAAGGCTCCCGGCACCCAGATGACGTCCACATGCTGCGGACGCAGCCCGGCTTCCTCGCAGGCCTCGCGCGCGCCGTCGAGGAGGCGGCGGGTCACCATTTCGTGGTACTGGCTGACGAGAATCGCCATGCGGCCGGCGGCACGGAGGCGCCCGTGAATTTCAGTCATGAATCAGAAAGTGAGAAGATGACCGAGCTTGTCGCGCTTGGTTTCGAGGTAGCCCTGGTTCTCGTCGGTGCGGCTGGCAATGAGCGGCACGCGTTCCACGATCTCGAGCCCATAGCCATCGAGCCCCACCAGCTTGCGCGGATTGTTGGTCATGACCCGGATGGAGGAGAGACCAAGGTCCCGGAGGATCTGGGCCCCGATGCCATAGTTGCGGAGATCGGGCGCGAAGCCCAGGCGGGTGTTGGCGGTGACGGTATCGGCGCCGGTGTCCTGAAGCGCGTACGCACGGAGCTTGTTGAGCAGGCCGATACCCCGGCCTTCCTGGTCCAGGTAGACGATCACGCCCTCGCCCGCCTCGGCAATCTTCTGCATGGCCGCGTGCAGCTGGAATCCGCAGTCGCACCGCGCCGAATGAAAGACGTCCCCCGTGAGGCACTTGGAATGCATGCGGACCAGCACGTCACTCTTGCCCGCCACGTCGCCCATGACCAGCGCCACATGCTCGGCATCATCCACGTCATTGGCGTAGCCCACGACGGTCCACTCACCAAAGTCGGTCGGCAGCCGCGCTTCCGCGACGCGGTGCACCAGCCGCTCGGTCTGAAGCCGGTGCGCCACCAGCTGCGCCACGGTCACAAACGTGAGCTGGTGCTGCTCGGCAAAGCGCTGCAGCTCCGGCACGCGGGCCATGCTGCCGTCGGGATTCAGGATCTCGCAGATGACGCCGGCGGGGTAGAGCCCGGCCAGGCGCGCGAGGTCCACTGCGGCCTCGGTATGGCCCACCCGCTGCAGCACACCGCCCGGACGGGCGCGCAGTGGGGGGATATGCCCCGGCCGGCGCAGGTCGGTCGGCTGGGTAGACGGATTGATGGCAACGTGGATGGTGGTCGCGCGGTCGCTCGCCGAAATGCCGGTAGAGACGCCAAAGCGGCGCTCGGCGTCGATCATCACGGCGAACGCGGTGCCGTGCTCCTCGGTGTTGCGGTCCACCTGCTGGGGGATGCCCAGCTCGTCACAGCGTTCCGGCGTGAGCGCCAGGCAGATGAGCCCGCGCCCGTGCAGGGCCATGAAGTTGATGAGCTCGGGCGTGACCAGTTCGGCCGCACAGACGAGGTCGCCCTCATTTTCGCGGTCCTCGTCGTCCACAACCACGACGATCCTGCCGTTGCGGAGATCGTCAATCGCCTGCTCGATGGTGCCAAATGCCATCCGTTCCTCTGCCATGCTTACGG
The DNA here is from genome assembly GCA_035700175.1 of Gemmatimonadales bacterium. GTDB lineage: Bacteria > Gemmatimonadota > Gemmatimonadetes > Gemmatimonadales > GWC2-71-9 > CAMLHP01. The sequence continues at coordinate 7,330 of DASSOW010000155.1, forward strand.
TGACCCGAGCCGCGCATGAACCAGCGCCCGCACGTAGCGGCCGATGATATCGGCTTCCAGGTGCACGGTGTCGCCCTCGCGCAAATCGGCCAGTGTCGTGTGCTGTAAGGTAAACGGGACAAGCACCAGACGGGCACGGTCCGGCGCCGGCATGGCATTGACGGTGAGACTGACGCCATCCACCGTAAGCGACCCGCGTTCGACGGTGAGCTGGGCCACTTCGGCGGGGAGGCTGAGCTCGAGCCGCAGTTCGTCGGCTTCCGCGGTCCGGGTCTCCACCACGCCAAGGCCATCCACGTGGCCCTGGACAAGATGTCCGCCCAGCCGATCACCGGCCCGCAGTGCACGCTCCAGGTTGACCCGGCCGCCAGCCCTGCAGCGGGCGAGTCGTGTCCGCGCCACTGTGGCTGCCACGGCGTGTACCTGGAACTGCGTGCCCTCGATCCGTTCGACGGTGAGGCAGACTCCATCCACGGCGATGGATTCACCGAGCTGCAGGTCCTCGTACGGCGAGGCGATCACCAGCTCACGGCCGCCGTCACGCTCGTGCACCGATGCCACCGTGCCGACCGCCGAGATGATGCCGGTGAACATCAGGGCCGATCCATCACAATGAGTGTGTCCTGGCCCAGCGCGCGCTGTTCAACCACACGCCACCGTGGCGCGTCGGCCAGCATCGTGTCCCCGATGCCGACGAACGCTTCGCGCGCATGGTCGCCCAGCCAGACCGGACTCTGCACGTGATAGAATCGGTCCACCAGTGCCGCCGAGAACAGTGCTCCGGCAAGCCGCGCGCCACCTTCTACCAGCAACCGTTCGACTCCCTGCTCTCGCAGCTGGTGCAACCCGTCGGCCAGGTCATGCATGGGCTGCACGGTGACGCCGGCGCGGACGAGAGCCGTAGCCGCCGGCGTGGACGCTCGTGCGTAAGCCGTGAAAACCATGGTTGGCGCTTCGCCGGCGGTGTCGACGAGGCGGCTGTCTGCGGTGGTCGTCAGGGTGTCGTCAAGGATGACGCGCAGTGGCACGATGCGGGGCGTGACGGCGCCACGGACCGTGAGGGAGGGATCGTCCTTGGCGACGGTCCCCGCGCCGACGGCAATCGCGTCGAAGCCCGCCCGCAGCCAGTGCACCCATTCCCGTGCGGCGTCGCCGGAGATCCATTGCGACTGTCCCGTGCTGTCGGCGATGCGACCATCCACGCTGGTTGCAAGCTTGAGCGCCACCCATGGGCGCCGGGCGTCCCGGTGTCGATGGAGGAAGGCGGCGTTCTGCGCCGCTGCCCGGTCCGACGCGAGCCCGAGTTCCACCGCGATGCCGGCGTCGGCCAGTACCGCGGCTCCGCCGGCGGCTTCGGGATTGGGATCATCCAGCGCGATGACGACCCGTGCGATGCCGGCCTCGATGATGGCGTCGGTACATGGTGGCTGCTTCCCCTGGTGCTGGCAGGGCGAGAGGGACACCACCAGCGTCGCCCCGCGCGCCGCATCGCCCGCCTGCTCCAGCGCCACGCGCTCGGCGTGCGGCCCCCCGAACTCCGCGTGCCATCCCTCGCCCACGACCATGCCATCGCGCAGGACCACGGCACCGACGAGCGGATTGGGATGAACACGCCCCCAGCCTCGCCAGGCAAGAGTGAGGGCGCGGCTCATTGCCTCGGCTTCGGTCATGTCAGAAGCCGAGCTGCAGGCCGAGACTGTAGAAGATGCTGCCCGCGGTGTCGTCGTATCCCTCAAACGTAGTGTTCAAGTGCTGGTCGACCCCGAAGTGGTAACCGATCTCACCGGTCAGGCGAAATACGCCGAAGGCGAGGCCGGCGTCCACGAAGCCCAACCAGCGACTCTGGTCGAGCGGCAGCGTGATGGTGCCCTGGCCGCCCGGCAGGGCACTCACGTTGTAGGCACCGTTGGCGCGGCCGGAGTAGTGGTCCCATCCTGCACCGGCAGCCAGCATGAGCAGGCCGAAACGCTTACCCGTGGTTCCGCGAATGTTCCACGCATTGAGGTTCGCGTCAGCCTCGACCCGGTCACCCGCATTGACGTCGCCATAGCCGACCCGGGGAATCCGCCGGTGCATCACGCTGACTGCCAGCGACGGACGGATATCGGTTTCGTTCACGATGCCGATGCGTGCGCCGAGGCCAAATCCGAGCGAGACCGGTCCCAGCTTGACCGCGTCGGAATCGGCGCGAAGTCCTTTCGCAAAATCTTCGTTGGGAACCAGCTGGAGCGTCCCAAGGCCATCGATGGAGAGAAAGCCGTTGCTGAGCCCCGGGAAGATGCCAACCTGCACGTCGACCACGGGCGCGGGCGCGAGCACTGAGGAGCGCTCCTGCACGGTGCCGTCATCGCCGATCTGGCTGAGGTCAGGTACGTGAAGGTGAAAGCCGTTTACCCGAAAGGTGAGCGTGACAGCGCCCACCCGCGCCGACGTCCCACCCTCTGCGAGCACCGGGTTGCCACCGCTCACCACCATGCCGGCCAGCGGAAAGTACGCCTTGGCGAGATCGACCGCGGCCAGGCACGTCTGCACTACTCCGCCCTGCGTGGGGAACTCACCACACTGCCTGTCCTGGGCCACCAAAGGTGCAGCCAGCACCAGCAGTAGCGGGGACAACGAGAGCGCGCGCATACGATTCATGCTAATCGGCAAAACGCACCGATGGAACACCCGACTCGATGCGCCCGATGCGCCAGGTCGGAACCCCGGCGACTTCGGCAGCGGCTCGCACATCGGCTTCGACGTCGTGCGGCACGACCGCAATGAGGCCAAGGCCGAGGTTAAAGACGTCGCGCATCTCGTCAGTGCTCACCGCGCCCGCCTGCTGCAGGTAGGCAAAGAGGGGCGGCATGGGCCAACTCGCGGGATCGACGACCGCAGCGCAGCCCGGAGGCAGGACGCGCACCAGGTTGCCGCCAATGCCGCCGCCCGTGATGTGCGCGATGCCATGCACCACCGGGAGTACCGGCATGAGCGCAGGCGCGTAGCTTCGGTGCACCGCCAGCAATGCGTCTGCCACGGACGTCCCGGTGCCCGGTATGCCATCGTCGAGCGCGAGCCCGGCCGTCTCGAACAGGATGTGGCGAGCGAGCGTGTACCCATTGGTATGCAGACCGGTGGACGCGTAGCCGAGCAGCAGGTCGCCCACCACGATGCGGTCGCCGTGAAGGGCCTCGGCTTCCTCCACCACACCGATGATGGTTCCGGCGAGGTCGAAGTGCCCTGGCTGGTAGAGGCCTGGCATCTGGGCCGTCTCACCACCGGCCAGCGCCATGTCGTGATTGCGGCAACCGCGCGCCACGCCTTCCACGATCGCGGCCAGCACATCCTCGGAGAGGCCCGCTCCGGCGACGTAATCCATGAAGGCCAACGGACGCGCACCATGGACCAGGATGTCATTCACGCTGTGGTTGACGAGGTCCTCCCCCACTGTGCCGTAGCGGCCGGCCTGCTGCGCCACCAGCACCTTGGTGCCAACGCCGTCGGTGCTCATGACGAGGGCGGGCCGCTGCATGCCGGCTGGCACCCGCACCATGCCGCCGAACGCGCCTACCTCACCAAGCGACAGGCTCGTGCGGGTGCCGGCTACAGCCCTGGCGATGCGCTCCTTGGCGCGCTCGGCCTGGGCCAGGTCCACGCCCGCGGCGGCGTACTGGCGTTCCGTCACGCGGCCGAGTCCGGCAGCTCGACGTGGGTCAGGGCACGGAAGGCGCGGGCCCGCGCCTCGACATCCTGCGCGGTCAGGCCATCGAAACCGCGAATGCCGAATTGCGAGACCGCATACGAACCCATTGCAGCGCCATATATCATGGCCCGCCGCATGTTTTCATCCGAGACCGTCCCGTGCCGGGCGAGGTACGCCATGAAACCGCCGGCAAAGGAATCGCCGGCCCCAGTGGGATCGAATACTTCCTCCAGGGGATAGGCCGGCGCGTAGAACGTGTGCTCCTTGTCCATGAGGAGCGCGCCGTACTCCCCCTGCTTGATGACCACCCGGCTGGGGCCACGCGTGAGGATCCAGCGCCCGGCGCGATGAATGTTCCAGTCGCCGGACAGCTCGCGCGCTTCTCCGTCATTCACCATGAGCAGGTCCACGCGCTCGAGCAGCTGCATGAGAGCGGGCTTCTTGCTCTGTATCCAGTAGTTCATGGTGTCGCACGCCACCAGCTCGGGGGCCTCGATCTGTTCCAGGACACCCAGCTGGAGCTCGGGATCGATGTTGCCCAGGAAGATGAACTTGGCCCCGCGCGCGGAGTCGGGCAGCTTGGGCTGGAAGCTCGCGAACACGCCCAGTCGCGTTTCCAGCGTTTCCCGGCTCTGCAGGTCGTAGGAGTATTTCCCCTTCCAGCGGAAACTCTCGCCCTTGGCGCGCTCCACGCCGCACCAGTCGATGCCACGCGACGCCAGGCGCTCCAGCTCGTGCATGGGGTAATCGTCCCCGACCACGCCGACCACCTGCACCGGGTGCAGCAGGGCGCCGGCGACACTGAAGTAGACAGCCGAGCCGCCCAGGGCGTCGGCGGTCTCGCCGAACGGGGTATAGACGGAGTCGAGGGCCACGCTGCCGACAACAAGCAGGCTCATCAGGTCACATCCGGTCGGGGGCCGAGAGGCCCAGGAGGGAGAGCCCGTTGGCAAGCACGATGCGCGCGGCCCGGGCCAGCAGCAGGCGGTTCCGCTCGATTTCCGCGGGTTCACCTACCGTGCGAGTGTGGTGGTACCAGCCGTGGATCACGGTGGCGAGTTCCTCGAGGAAGACGCAGATCCGGTGCGGCTCCTCTTCCGCGGCAGCGCGCGCCACGGTCTCAGGGAAGGCAGCCAGCTTCTTGAGGAGTTCCGTGTCCTGTGGCGCGGGGAGCTGGGACAGGTCGAGCGTGCCGCTCACGGCATCGGGCGACCGGTCGGCCGTGCGGAAGATGCCCGAGAGCCGCGCGTGCGCCATCTGGACATAGAAGACCGGGTTCTCGTCGGTCTGGCGACGCGCCAGTTCCACATCGAAGATGAGCGGCGTGTCGCCTTTCCGCATGAGGAAGAAGTACCGCGCCGCATCGGGGCCTACCTCATCCAGCAGGTCGCGCAGCGTGACGAAGGTGCCGGCGCGCTTGGACATTTTTACTTCCTCGCCGCCGCGCACCACCTTGACCAGTTGCACCAGCGCCACGTGGAACTGCTCGTCAGGATGCCCCAGCGCGCGGAGCGCCGCCCGCACCCGCGGGATGTAGCCGTGGTGGTCCGCACCCCACACGTCGATCAGCCGGTCGAAGCCCCTGGAAAATTTCTCGACATGGTACGCGATGTCGGGCAGGAAGTACGTGTACGAGCCGTCCTGCTTCCGCAGCACCCGGTCCTGGTCGTCACCGTATTCGCTGGTGCGGAACCAGAGCGCACCGTCCTTCTCGAAGGTGAGGCCCTGGTCGTCGAGCTGTTCCAGCGTACGAGTAACGTCGCCCCGGTCATAGATGGCCTGTTCGGAGCTGATCACATCGAAATGCACGCCGAAATCGGCGAGGTCGCGGTCCTGCTCCTCGCGCTGCACGGCCACGGCCATGCGGCGGCAGCGGGCGATCCCCTCGGCAGCTGGCAGGTCTGCGAACGCCGCACCTTCCTGCGCCAGCACCGCCGCGGCGGCCTCGGCGAGATACTCGCCATGGTAGCCGCCCTCGGGGATGTCCGCGTCGCGCCCCACCTGCTGCTGCACCCTGGCCCAGAGACTCTCGGCGACGCGATCGATCTGCACGCCCGCATCGTTCACGTAAAACTCGCGGACGACCTCGGCGCCGGCCCACTCCAGCAAGGCAGCAATGCCGTCACCCAGCGCGGCGCCGCGGCCGTGCCCTACGTGGAGTGGGCCGGTGGGGTTCGCTGAGACGAACTCGACGTTCACGCGCCGGCCCGCGAGGGAGGTGCCACGGCCGTAACGCACACCTTCCGAGAGGATGCGAGCGTGCTCGTCGGCCAGGTGCAGGTCGCTGAGCCAGAAGTTGACGAAGCCGGGGCCCGCGATCTCGGTGCGAGAGACCAGCCCTGCGGGAAGTTCCAGCGCGTCGAGCAGCTCCTGCGCCACAGCGCGCGGATTCATCCGCCGTGACCGGGCGACGATCATGGCGAGGTTGGTGGCGAAGTCGCCATGCCCCGCGTCACGCGGACGCTCGACCACGAACTCGGCATCCGGCACGCCCAGGCGGCCGGCGGCCCGGTGCAGTGCCTCACGGAGCGCGTCGCTCACGCGCCCGACTTTCCGCTGGAATCCTTGGCGGGCTTGGCGGGCTTTGTCTCCGACGGCTTGGCCGCCTTCTCGCCCTTATCGCCGCTCGAACCTTCGGTGGGCCGCTTGGCGGGTCCCTTGCCGTCCTTGCCGTAGTCGGTGATGTAGAACCCGGAGCCCTTGAAGACCAGCCCGGCGCCACCCGAAATGAGGCGGGTGGCCGGCGCCCCGCACTCGGGGCAACGGGCGGCGGGCCGATCGCTGATCTTCTGGCGCTTGTCGAAGACGTGGCCATTGGAGCAACGATATTCGTACGTGGGCATGGCTTCCCTTGATGGCGTTGGTGCTAACTGAAGGCAACAAGGAAAGTTAGCGACGGCGGGCGGGGGGCTCAAGCAGTCGTAAGTCGTAAGTCGTAAGTCGTAGGTCGTAGGTCGCAGGTCGCAGGTCGCAGGTCGTCAGACGAGGGGCGTCAGGCGTTCGGCGTCCGGCGTCCAGCGTCCAGCGTTCGGCGTCAGGCGTTCCCCGCCCGATACGTCCCCCACACCTCGCGCAGCACATCGCTCACCTCGCCGAGCGTGGCGCGGGCGCGGACGCAATCGAGGATCAAGGGCATGAGCGGCGCCGAGGGCTCGGCCGCCGCGTTCCGGAGCGCCTTGAGATGAGTGGCAACCGCCGACGCATCCCGGCCGGCGCGGATGCGATTGAGGCGGTCGATCTGCTGCCGCGCCAGCGCGCGGAAGTCGGGCAACGTCAGTTGCGGCGGCAGCGATGCGTCCGTGAAACGATTCACGCCCACCACGACCTGGTCGCCACGCTCCTGCGCCTGCTGCTGCTGCCAGGCGCTCTCCGCGATGGCCTTCTGGAAGTAGCCGGCCTCAATGGCGGCGGCCGCACCACCCTCCGCTTCGATGGCGTCGATCAGGGCGCGTGCACCCTGCTCCAGTGTATCCGTGAGATGCTCGACGTAATAGCTGCCCGCCAGCGGATCGACGGTACGCGCGGTGCCACTTTCATAGGCCAGGATCTGCTGGGTCCGGAGCGCCAGCGTCGCCGAGGCTTCAGTGGGCAACGACAGCGCTTCGTCGTAGCCGTTGGTATGGAGCGACTGGGTGCCCCCCAGCACGGCGGCAAGCGCCTGCACCGTGACGCGAACGACGTTGTTGAGTGGCTGCTGCGCCTGCAGCGTGACCCCACCTGTCTGGGTGTGGAAGCGAAGCCGGCATGACGCGTCACTCGCCTGGTAGCGCTCACGCAGCAGCCGGGCCCAGAGCCGCCGTGCCGCGCGAAACTTGGCCGCCTCCTCGAAGAGGTCGTTGTGGCTGGCAAAAAAGAACGAGAGCCGGGGACAGAATGTGTCCACCTCGAGGCCAGTCTCGCGGGCCACGCGCACATACTCCAGCGCGTTCGCCAGCGTGAAGCCGACCTCCTGCACCGCCGTCGCTCCGGCCTCCCGCATGTGGTAGCCGCTGATCGAGATGGGATTGAAGTTCATCCGCTCGTCACTCACAAAGCGGAACACGTCGGCGATCAGCCGCAGCGACGGACGCGCCGGGTAGATGTACGTTCCCCGCGCGATGTACTCCTTGAGGATGTCGTTCTGGACCGTACCAGCCAGCGCCCGCCGCTCGACGCCCTGCTCCTCCCCTACGACCACGTACATCGCCAGCAGGATTGCCGCCGTGGCGTTGATGGTCATGGAGGTGGAGACCTGGTCGAGCCGGATACCATGGAACAGCTCGGCCAGGTCATCGACCGTGTCGATGGCGACCCCAACCCGGCCCACTTCACCCTGAGCCATCGGGTGGTCCGAGTCGTACCCCATCTGAGTGGGAAGGTCAAACGCGGTGGACAGGCCGGTCTGTCCATTGGCCAGCAGCTGCCGGAAGCGCTCGTTGGTCTCAGTCGCGGTACCGAAGCCGGCATACTGGCGCATGGTCCAGAGCCGGTCCGTGTACATCCCCGGATAGATGCCCCGGGTGAATGGGTAGGCGCCGGGCTGGCCGAGGTCAGTGCCGGGATCTCCGCGCCAGTCGTCGGGGCCGAAGACCTTCTTCACAGCACTGGCGCGGCGAGCGGCCCGGCCGGACGCGGCTCGATCCGGAGCCGCCGGAGCGTGTCCGCTACGTAACCCACGTCCTCCCGCGACCCGATGACCAGCGGTACCCGCTGGTGCAGCGCCGTCGGCACGATGTCCAGGATGCGGTTGAGACCGTCCGTGGCGGACCCTTCCGCCTGTTCAGCGATGAACGCCATCGGAGCGGCTTCATAGAGCAGGCGGAGCTTGCCGCGCGGGTTCCGGGTGTCCGCCGGATAGAGGAAGATCCCTCCCGCAATCAGGTTGCGATGGAAGTCCGCCACCAGTGACCCGATGTAGCGGGAGTTCTTGCCCTTGATCTCCTCCGGCCGGTCGCCGTGAAAGCCGCGCACCACGATCTGCATGGCGCGGTCCCAGCGGGCAAAATTGCTCTCGTTGACGCTGTAGTACTTCCCGACGCGGGGAATGATGATGCGCGGGTGGCTGAGCAGGAATTCACCGATCGTGGGATCGAGCGTGAAGCCGTGCACGCCCTGGCCCGTGGTATAAACCATCATGGTGCTCGAGCCGTACATCACGTAGCCCGCCGCCACCTGGTGGCAGCCGGCCTGGAGCACGTCCTGCACCGTCCCGCGGCCCTCCATGGAGACCCGCCGATAAACGCTGAAGATGGTTCCAACCGCGCTGTTGACGTCAATGTTTGAGGAGCCGTCGAGCGGGTCGAACATCACGGCGTACTTCCCCGCCTCGAACTGCGGCGGTACCTGGATGATGTCGCCCTCTTCCTCCGAGCACATCACGCAGACCCGCCCCGTGTGACTCAGGCAGTTCTTGATGGTCTCGTTGGCCATCACGTCGAGCTTCTGCTGCTCCTCACCCTGCACGTTGCCGCTGCCGGCACTGCCGAGGATGTCCACCAGCCCTGCACGACGAATGGCGGCCGCAATCATCTTGGCGGCGAGCGCAATGTCATACAGCAGGTTCGAGAGCTCTCCCGTGGCCTCGGGATAGCGGTCTTCCTGGTCGAGAATGAACCGTTCGATGGTCGTCGCGCTGGTGATCACGGCTCCATCTCCTCGGCGTGGGTGGAGTAGTCGCTCCGGCGATTCCGGCCTGCGACACTGAAATGGTGCCCGTCGGTGGTGACGGTTATGGAACCGTCGCGGTCAGTCCGCCAGACGGATACATGATGTGCTTCCAGCCGGTGCAGCGCCTCGGGGCTCGGATGCCCATACCGGTTGACCCCGACGCTCACGATCCCGATGTCGGGCTGCAATTCAGCCAGCCAGGCATCACCGCTGGCCCATCGGCTACCGTGATGCCCCACCTTGAGCAGGTCGACCGGCCCGACGGTGCCGTGCAGCAGGGATTCCGCAGGAAAGCCCGCATCACCGGCCAGCAGGGCGCGGAAACCGCGATACTCTACCAGCAGGACGGCTGAGTCCTCGTTCAAGTCGAGACCCCAGCCGGTCCATGTCGTGTCGGGATGCAGGAGCGTAAACCGCACGCTGTCCAGCTCGAACCGCATCCCCGCGCGCGCCGATCGCCACGTGGCGCCGTCAGCGGCAACCGCGGAGAGAAAATCGGTGTACACCGGATCGGCCACCAGCTCACCGGGCTCGATCACCACGCCGGCATCCACGTGATCCAGCACCGCTGCCGCGCCACCGACGTGGTCGGCATGCGCATGGGAAATGATCACCGCATCCAGCCGCCGGACCCGCTCCCGCGCAAGAAATGGCGCGACGACCCGCTTGCCGGCGTCGGACGCCGCCGAGCGCGGCCCTGCATCAACGAGAACCCAGTGGCCATGAGGCGTGCGGATCACCGCCGCATCACCCTGCCCCACATCGAGAAAATGTAACGACAGTCCCTTTGCGCCGTCACTCGTGCGCCATGGAATGGCGAGAATCACGCCGCTCCACGAGGCCAGCGCCAGCGCCAGCCCCACTCGCCGCGCGGCCACGGGCGCTGTTACATGGCGGCCAGCGGCCCATAGACCCAGCATGAGCACCGCTGCGGCGCTCGCTGCGGATTCGAGCCCGGGCGGCACCATGAGGCAGCCGTGCGGAATCCGCGCGCCAAGGTGCGCGACCACCTCCAGGCCGTGGAGCCCGAGCCCGGCACCGGCGGCGAGCGCTCCCGCGAGGCCGGACCAGACGCTGTGCAGGAGCAGGCTCGCGATCACCCCCGGTACCGCCAGTGCGGCGAGCGGTATCGCGACCAGGTTGAGCGCGATGCCCGCAACAGGAATCGTCCCGAACGCGGCCGCGGTGATCGGGGCCGTGGCCAGTGTGGCTCCGGACGACGACGCGATCAGCTTGACTATGGCACGCCCGCTCAGCGCGCGCTCGCACCACGCGGCTGCCCAGGCCGCGCCCGCCAGCGCCGTCACGGAGAGCCATGCCCCAACGGAGACAATCGCCCAGGGATCACCGATGCTCACGACGAGGCAGGTGAATCCAAGCAAAGGCCCGAGCGACGCGTGTCGCTGCCGCTGCAGCTGCCACGCTCCCAGCACGCAGAGAACGGCTGCCCGCGTAGCGGGTGCGGGCCAGCCGAGAAAGCCGGCGTAGAGCATGCCAAAGGTCGAGCCGCACCAGAGCGCCCGCTGGCGGTCAAATCCCATCGCGCCGACGGCAAGCACCAGCCAGGCTACGATGAGCCCGACGTGAAAGCCGGAGATGCTCAGCAGGTGGACCAGGCCGCTTGCGGCGAAGTCATCCTTGACGGACTGGTCGAGGTTGCCGCGGGTGCCAAGCACCAGCGCCTCAACCAGTGCCGAGCGCGAGCCGTAGAGCGAGCGGCTCGCACGCGCGAGCCCAGTGCGAATTCGTTCCGAGAGCGTCGGTTGGTCTTGTGAGCCGGATAACGATGACGCGAGCAGCGTCCCACCGGCCTGCCCCAGCGGCCCACGGCGCGGCAGCCAGCGCCCATGGACCGTTACGACTCGCCCGGCGGGCAAATCCTCGGCCCGCTGCACCCGCATGGTCACGAGACCGCCACAGGACCGATCGAGCGGTGCCACAGCCACCAGGCCGCGCGCCGTGCCGGGGTCGTGCAGTCGCACGCGAACCGTCATCGCGCCCGGACGCAGTCGTGCCGCACAACTTTGCTCATTCGACGCGTATCCGATGCGCCCCAGACCAAGGCCGAACAGCAGAGCCAATCCGCCAAAGCGGCGCCGGTTGCCGCCGGCCAGCACCATGGCGATCAGCGTGAGAACGCACACCGGTGCCCAGAAATGCGAGAGGCCGGTCAACAGACCGGCCTCGAATGCCAGGACGAAGAGCATGCCGGCGGGCACCGGCCGCATCGGCTATGTCATCCCGGGCTGGCCGGTGCCCGGCCACAACGGGGCGCCTGGGCCACCCGCTTGAATCCCTGCATTACCGTCACTTCCATCTGCGCCCGTGCCTGGTCCTTTTCCATCGCGAGCTCGGTCATCACGCTTCCCTCGCGGGTGTTTACGTAGCGCGGGGGCACCCGGTTGAGCGCATAGATCAGTACGTCACCCCGGCACGTCTCGCAGCCGCAGAAATCGGGGAAGTGCGGCAGCAGCGAATCGTAGGTGGTCTCTACATGCTCCTCGGCCATGTTCTTGATCATAGGACTGCCAGCCCCCTTTCATGCACGATCGCCCCGGTGAAGGTAGACCCGGTCGACCCAGTGAGCCGGACCGTGAGGTAGCGCCCGACGTCGGCCTCCGTGAGCGGAAGCAGGACCAGCGCGTTGGTGCGCGTGCGGCCCAGCATGCCGCCCCGCCGGGCAGGCCGCTCGACCAGCACTTCGTGGGTGGTGCCCACCCGCCCCAGGTTCCGGGCCCGCGCCTGGTCCCTCACCGCACTGATGAGCCGGGCCAGGCGCTCCGAGGCCACCTCATCGTCCAGCGACTGCTTCATTCGCGTAGCGGGCGTGCCGTCGCGCGGCGAGTACTTGAACGTGTACGCATCATCGAACTGCGCCTCAGCCACCAGCGAAAGCGTCTCCTCGAACTGCGCGTCGGTCTCACCCGGGAAGCCGACAATGATGTCGGTGGAGAACGTGATGCCCGGGATGGCACCGCGCAGCGCCTCCACCACGCCCAGGTACTGCTCACGGGTGTAGCGTCGAAGCATCCGCTTGAGCACCGGGTTGGAGCCGCTCTGCACTGGCAGATGGACGTGCTCGCACACCGTGGCCGTGGTCGCCATGGCCTCGATTACGCGCGGCGTGAACTCGGTGGGATACGGACTGGTGAAGCGAACCCGGCGGATCCCGTCCACGGCGCCCACTGCACGCAGCAGGTCCGCGAAATCGTGCTCGCCATTGCGGTAGCTGTTGACCGTCTGGCCCAGCAGCGTCACTTCACTGGCCCCCTGCTCCGCCACTGCCCGCACCTCGCGGACTACGTCGAGCAAGGTACGGCTCCGCTCCGGCCCCCGCGTGTACGGAACAATGCAGAAGGTGCACCGGAAATCGCAGCCGCGCTGCACCGTGACGAACTGGGTGGGACCCGGCTCACGTACCGGGGGCACGTCCTCGTAGTGCTCCCAGGAACGGAATTCAGTCTCCGAGACCCGGCCGCCCCGTGCACTCTCGGCCACCAGCGCCGGGAGGTTGCGGTAGACATCCGGCCCCGCCACCAGGTCTACCTTGGGCGCCGATTCGAGCAGCAGCGGCCCCAGCCGCTGCGCCATGCAGCCGACGACACCCAGGACGTCGCCAGGACGCTTGTGCCGCTGCAGCTCGCCTACCCGGCCCACTACCCGCTGCTCGGCGTTGTCGCGGACAGCGCAGGTGTTCACCAGGATCAGGTCGGCATCCTCCGGCGTGTCGATGCGCTCATAGCCCGCACCCTGGAGCACCCCGAACATGAGTTCGGTGTCGGCCACGTTCATCTGGCAGCCGTATGTCTCGATATAGACGCGCTTGGGCATGCTTCAGGGCCGGATCGTCACGCCGGCGGCGAACATGAAGGCCGACTCGCCGTAGCCGCCATCGGCAGTGCGCCGGGCGTAATCGAGGGTGAGCGAGAGCAGTGCCGAGGGCGGGCCGCCGCTGCCCTGCCGCGCGACGATGAGCCCGGTACCGAGCGACAGGCCCAGCTCGTGCGGCTGCGCGCCACTGGTGACCGGAAACGGCAGCGTCCGGAAATGCGCGCCAAACCGGAGTGGCATCCGGTCGGGAGACGCGGGGTCACGCAGCCATTCTCCGCCAAACGATGCGTCCACCGTGTTGCGGCCGCCGGTTCCACCGAGCGAGCGCAGGTCGGCGTCGGCCGAGCCCCAGCGGCTGGTCGTCACCGACGTCGCGAGGTCCAGCTGCCGCAACGGCCGCCAGCGCAGAGACCCGCCGAAGGTGACGGGAAGGTCCACCACACCGACCCGGCTGCTGTCACGGTCCACGTTGGCGTGACCGTCGAGGCGAACGAATGCGGCAAACGCCGCCCGACGCCCGATGGCTCGCAGTACGCCGGCGGAGATCCCGACGCCGGCATAGGAAATCTCCGCGCGCTGGCTCACCGGGAGGTAGAGCGAGTCGCCGAAATCACGCGTGAGCGACAGGCGGGCACTGCCGGTGATGACGTGCAGTGCCGTGCCCACCTCCCAGCCGCCGCCACGGTACGCGGCGATCAGGCCGAGGTCGCTGAGGCCGCCATTGGAACTGAGCGTATCGAAGACCGGCACCGGCACGCCGCGCAACGTGACCGTGTCACCGGCTGCGAGCGAGAAATCCCGGTCGGTGTACGTGGAGAACGTTGCGCCCAGTGCCAGCGGTGTCTTGGGGATCGGCCCCCCTACCGCCATGAGCGGGAAGCGGGTGTCCCGTCCCGATTCGGACTGCTGCGGCCCGGAAGAGCTCCGGTAGTTCTGCAGCAGGGTGAACGTGGCGTTGAAGCGGCCGTATTCCCGGATCGCCGCGGGATTCACCGCCGACATTGGATCGAACAGCCCGAAACTGCCGCCAGTGCCAAGCGCACGGGCCGACAGCTCGCGGCTGGGCATGCCGAGCCCGTTGACACCGAATTGCGATGACTGGGCCGCGAGCGCGGACGGCAGCGCCACGAAGGCGAGCAGGAGAAGCCGTCGCACTATTGGACCTCGAACGGATAGGGCCGCGCATACGTGATGCGAAGCGCGGGCGCGAAGCCGGGAACGCGACTTGAGGCAAAACGCGCCAGCCCGAACGTGGCGGCCTCCGGATTCATGGCGAGGATCAGCGCGGGCGGGATGCCCGCGGCGCTGTCCCAGAGCCGTGCGATGGCGGTGACGTCGAGCGCAATTGAATCCACGCTGCCCGGCTCCAGCAGGCGGGTGATGATCAGCGCGTCGTTGGTCTCGATGCGGGGCGACTTCGGGCCCAGGTCGGAGAATATTCCGCGCACGTCGAGCAGCGTTGAATCACCGGGGATTCCGCCGACCGGCTCGCTCGGCACCAGGACCAGCGTGGCACGTACGATCTGCGACGAGTCGGTGAGGAGCGGCGGCACCGAGAAGCGCACAATCGACCGGGCAGAGGGGATACCGCCCACGGTCAGCAGGTCGGGCGGTGGCGTCACGTCTGCCGCATCGCCCAGCGTGGCATTGAACAGCACGATACGCGGCACCTGCTGTATGACGACCGTATCCGGCAGCGTGGCGCGCATCCAGGAGACGAACTGCGGACCCGTGGTGCCCGAGGCGCCGCCGCCGACGGCAATGCCGGTGGGGGTGGGGCTGTGGAGCTGGTAGGCGAGCCGGAGGACGTTGCTGTCGGCCGGCGTGAACGCCAGCTTGGCGAGTTCCGCTCCCGAAAACTTCAGCCGAAGAGTGCTCGACGTCTCCTTGTCCGGGATGGCGACCGTGCCGAGCCGGCGATCATCAGTCAGCAGCCCGGCGATCTCTGCGTAGGTCGTGCTGGTATCCAGCCCCGGCTCGGGCGGAAGTCGGTACACGTCCAGCGTGAGTCCGGCCACCGTCGAGTCGCGCCCAAGCATGGTGAGCGACAGGATGACGGAGTCTCGGGTGGCGAGCCGCAGCGTATCGAGATAGCTGATGGAATCGAGCGAGCGGGCGAAACGCACCACGCCGATGGATTGCGCACCGTTGAACCCGTCGGAGAGCAGGAGCCGGGTGCCCTGCGATGCAGTAACGAAACCGGTATAGGTGCTGTCACGCTCAGCAGTGATGACGGTGTCGCGCACGTCGAGATGATCCGCCGGGCAGTTGCCGGGGCAGTCACCGGGCGTGGTCAGGTTTTCACTGCAACCGCTTGCCAACGCCGCCAGGACCAGAAACCCGATGGCCTGCCTCACGCGAGCGACCCCGGTCCAAAGGCGGCTGGCAGGAGCTCACCCACCGTCCACCTGGCGCGCGTGGTCCGGCCGACGCCCTCGACTGGCAGGTTGGCGCCGAACTCCGAAAGCACCTGACGGCACGCACCGCAGGGAGCCGCCGGCGGATCGGTGTCGCTCACCACCACGATGCGGCGGAAGCGCCGCGCACCCTGCGTCACGGCCGACGCCAGCGCGGCGCGCTCGGCGCAGATGGTCAGCCCATACGACGCGTTCTCCACATTGCAGCCGGCAAAGACGCGGCCGTCCTCGGCCTCCAGCGCTGCACCGACGCGGAAATGCGAATAGGGAGCGTACGCGTGCGCCTGTGCCGC
>DASSOW010000156.1:0-3102 GCA_035700175.1 Gemmatimonadales bacterium
TGGGCATACGCCAGCGCGTAGCCCACGTCCTGCAGCACCCGCACGATGGTCCGCGCGTCCACCGGTCCCAGCCGCCTGACCCGCTCGGCCAGGCTCTCGCCCTCCACATATCCCATCGCGAACGCGAGCAGGCCGTCGCGCTCCTCCACCGAATAGACCGGGACGATGTTGGGATGTGAGAACGAGGCGGTCACCCGCGTCTCCCGCAGGAACCGCTCGCGCAGCGAGCCCTCGCTGGCAAACTCCGGCGGCAGGACCTTGAGCGCCACCGGCCGGTCCAGCGCCACGTCCCGCGCGAGGTAGACGGCCCCCATGCCGCCGCAACCAAGCTCGCGCTCGATCCGGTAGCGATCGGCAAACGCCGAGGCGACCGCAGTATGAGGGCCGGTCACGGCAGGG
Organism: Gemmatimonadales bacterium; assembly: GCA_035700175.1. Classification (GTDB taxonomy): domain Bacteria; phylum Gemmatimonadota; class Gemmatimonadetes; order Gemmatimonadales; family GWC2-71-9; genus CAMLHP01. The sequence goes on from DASSOW010000156.1 coordinate 400, forward strand.
CCGCGATGCGTGTCGGCATGGCATTCACCTGGTCAGGGTTGCCATGAATATGGAGTCGGACCCGTCTTGCCGGAACGCCAGCCGCCCTTGAGGGCCGGCCAGCGCCGGGAGGAGGACACCATTCGCGTCATGAGCGTGGGACAAGCGGTGTTTGCCGCCACCATAGCCGCCCTCGGGATTCTCGGCCTGGTCCACGCCGACTTCGCCCCGATGTTCACGGACGCACCCGACACGCTGCCCGGCCGCGAGGCGCTCGTCATCATCGTGGGAGCCATCTGCGTCACCTGCGGCCTCGGACTTTTCTGGCGGCGCTTTGCTCCCCTCGCGGCCCGCGTCCTGTTTGCATTCCTGCTGCTCTGGACACTGCTGGTAAAGGTGTCGGTCATCCTCATGCACCCGCTGGTGGAAGGGTCATACCAGAGCTGGGGGGAGATGGCGGTGCTGGTAGCGGCCGCGTGGATCCTGCTCACGTGGTTCACGGAAGAGGAGAATTCGGGATGGGCGCGATGGTTCACGGGTCACCGGGGCGTGCGCGGAGCACGGGTGGTCTTCGCGCTTGCCCTTTTGGCGTTCGGGCTGTCGCACGTGTTCTATCTCGACCTCACCGCGCCGCTGGTCCCCGCCTGGCTGCATGTCCCGGTCTTCTGGGCGTACTTCACCGGCGCCACCTTCTTCCTCGCCGGGCTTGCCATTCTCGCCGGCGTGTACGCGCGCCTGGCCGCTGTGCTTGCCGCGGTGCAGATCGGCCTGTTCACAGTGCTGGTCTGGGTACCTATGGTGGCATCCGGCCACATCAGCGAGCATCGCTGGGTGGAAAGCGTGGCCAGCTGGGTTATCACCACAGCCGCGTGGGTGGTGGCGGAGTCATGGGGAGTGAGGAGTAAGGCGTAGGGCTTAAGGCTCAAGGCTTACGGCAGCGAAGCTCGCACTGGTGTGTTATTGCGAGCCCCGAAGGGTGCGGCGTAGGGGCGGCCTGCGGCCGCCCTCACCTTGCAGCCCGACGGCGGAGCCCAGAACATTCAGCGCTTGGCGCTCAGCGCTCCTTCCCTGATCCCCCGGTTCCGGTACTGCATGTAGGACACACGGACAGTTGAGCTGACGGCTCGGAAGACACTGAAAGTCCGCAGATTTCGCAGATTTCGCAGATTGTTCCGGGTGTCTGATTGCCATTCGATTCATCTGCGTTAATCTGCGTAATCTGCGGATTAACATTTCACGAGCGCGGCCTACGCCTTCATCACATGACCATCGACCCTCGCATCACTCGCGCATTCGAAGAGCAGAACGGCTTCCCTCTTGAGCCGCATCTGGTCGTGCTGGCGCTCATGGGCTCACACAGCCACGGCACCTATCTCCCTCCGGAAGAACCGAACGCGGTGGACGATATCGACCTGATGGGCTTCGTGGTGCCGCCGGTCGAGTACCACCTTGGCCTGCCGCGCTGGGAGCACTGGACGATGCAGTTCGAGGAACTCGACGTGGTGCTCTACAGCCTGGAGAAGGCGTTTCGGCTGCTGCTCAAGAGCAACCCGAACATCGTCGGCCTGCTCTGGCTTCGTGATGACGAGTACGTGCACCGGACGGAGGCCTTCGAGACGCTCAAGCAGCACCGAGCCATCTTCTCGTCCCAGGAAGCGGCCGACGCCTTTGCCGGCTATGCATATGGCCAGCTCAAGCGCATGGAAGCATTCGACCTTGAGCGGATGGCAGAATATGAATCGTTGATTGCCCAGATACGCCGGCGCGGTCCGGTCACCGAGGTTCTCGAGGCCGATGCCGCGAAGCTCGAGCATATCGCCACGCACTGGGATATTCCCCTCGACACCCTGAAGCGATTCCGCAAGCTGCACCGGGAGCACTTCAGCGGCTACATGGGGGAGAAGCGCAAGGCGATGGTGCGTAAGTACCAGTACGACGTGAAGAACGCGGCCCACCTGATCCGGCTGCTGCGAATGGGCACGGAGTTCCTGACCACGGGTCATCTCCAGGTCTACCGGACCGCGGATGCCCAGGAGTTGATGAGAATCAAGCGCGGCGGGTGGTCGCTGGAGCAGGTCAAGGCGGAAGCCGAGCGACTCTTTGCCGGCGTCGAGCCCGCTCGGCTCCAGTCTCCCCTGCCGCCCAGCCCTGATCACGCTGCGGCGGATGCCCTGCTCCAGCAGCTCCATCGCAAGATCCTGCAGCTCGATGGCAAGGCCGCCAGCCGAGTGTGAGCTGAACGGTGCCATCTGTGACATCTTCTTTTTATCTGTGTCATCTGTGGGTTAGAATCTCAGTCAGCGCCTGACGCCCAGCGCTTTGCGCTCAGCGCTCAGCAGCCAGCAGCCAGCAGCCAGCAGCCAAAAAGGATCCCCCATGCCGACCCCAGCCAAGAACACCATCTGCCTCTGGTTCGATCATGACGCCGAGGAGGCCGCGCGGTTTTATGCCAGCGTGTTCCCGGATACGAAGGTGAATGCGGTGCACCGCGCCCCCGGCGACTATCCCTCGGGGAAGCAGGGAGACGTGATCACCGTCGAGTTCACCGTGATGGGCATTCCCTGCATGGGCCTCAACGGCGGGCCGACGTTCCAGCAGACGGAGGCCTTCTCATTCCAGGTCGCCACGGTGGACCAGGAAGAGACCGACCGCTACTGGAACGCCATCGTGGGCAACGGTGGGAAGGAGAGCGCCTGCGGGTGGTGCAAGGACAGGTGGGGCGTC
>DASSOW010000157.1:0-5792 GCA_035700175.1 Gemmatimonadales bacterium
GAGTCGAGCTGGGCGTAGAACTCGCTCTGCACCAGCACGAACTCCTTGTCGGCCCTGGTGCCCCACCCGCCTGCCGGATCCACGATCATGGCGAAGTACATCCCGTTCATGATGTGGGTCAGTACCGGTGCGGTGCCGCAGTGCACCATGAAGGCACCGGGATCGCCGGCCGTGAACTCGAAGCTCTTCGACTGGCCCGGCAGGATCGGCCCGAAGGCGTCATTCATGGGAATGCGCGCAGCGTGGAAATCGATCGAGTGCGGCATCGGGCTTTCATTGGTCACCACGATGCGGACCTTGTCACCCTGGGTCACCCGCAGCACCGGGCCGGGTACCGTCCCGCCAAAGAGCCAGCCCTCGTAGAACTTGCCGGGGGCAATTTCGATGCGGCCGTGGGTAATGGGGATATGGAATTCCTTGATCGGCGCCGGAGAGGCAGGCGCCAGGGCAGCGTCATACACCGGGCTCACGACATGCGGTGTCTTGCCGAAGTCCACCAGCGCCACCGACGGAGCCCGTCGGGCGCCCGTGACGGCGAGGAAGGCCACGACGGCGACCGCCATGGAGAGGAACATTCCTGTGAGTGCTTTGCGGCGCGATGACATCCTGGTCTCCTCGAGTGTCGTTGCCATGACGGCAATACCGAACCTGCGAGGCAAGGATACGAATCGCGGCTTTAATCAGGGTGGAACTTTGTGTGAAGGATCCTTCAGGGAGGAAACGGTCAACGGTCGACGGCCGACCGCTGACCGTTGACCGTCGACTCCACGTCAACGCTTCGCCAGCAGTTCGGTGGCCCGCTCCAGGTGCCCAGCAGCCGTCCGCACCCTCGCCGTCAGGTCGCTGATCTCCGCTGCCTCACGCGCCGAGTCGCCATCCTCGGCGGCTTCAGCGATGCCCGGCAGGGCAATATTGGCGTACCCGTTGTTGCGGTCGGCGGCAAAAAGGAGGTTCCGGAACCACGGACGGCCTACCAGCCCGCTCGGACGAGCCAGCGAAATTTCGACCTGCCGCAGCTCGGCGTTGGCTGCCTTGATGGCCTTGGCGTTGGGCGTCGCGACGGCCGCATCGCGCGCCGCCGCAAACTTCTGCCCGGCCTCTGCCAGCCCCCGCGCCGCATCCGAAAGCGCCGCGAACTTCGATGCGTCAGGCGACGCCGAATCGCGCGCTTCCGCTTCCTGCGCCAGTCGCCCGATGTAGCCCCCGAGGTAGGCATAGTCGAATGCGGGAATGTCGGCATTGCCGAGGCGCGCGAGAGTGAGCGCGGTCAGCTGACCGGCGGCCACAATGCTCCAGCCTCCCGGGTCACCGAAGCGGTCCTGGAAGGTGTAGGTGTCGTACGCCGAGTGATACGTGCCGCCCCCGCCGCCAAAGCCGAAATCGAGTGACGGAAGGCCGAGGTGGTTGTAGAACGCTCCAAAGTCACTGCCGCCACCCAGGTCGCCGACTCTCGGCTCGCCGCGTCCGCGGCTGGTTCCGCTCCAGGCCTCATAGACACTTACCGACTCCGCTGGCTGGCGCACCGCGCGGGTCAGCTCGCGGATGAACGGATGGAGCGACGACGTCCCCGAGGCGCCAAAGCGGCGTCCATCGGCGGCGTCATCGAGATTGAGGTATGCCACCACCCGCTTCCGAAGTGAGTCTTCCCTTGACTCCACCCACTCGGTGGCACCGACCAGTCCCCATTCTTCCGCATCCCAGGTGGCGAGGATGAGGGTGCGGCGAGGGCGATGACCGGTCTTGAGCGCCGAGCCCCAGGCGCGCGCCGCCTGCAGGATGCTCGCGACACCGCCCACGTTGTCGCGGGCGCCCGGACCCCACGCATCGCGGTGCCCGCCGACGATCACGATCTCGTCGGGCCAGGTGCTGCCGCGGATGATACCGTAGGTGTTGGTGATGGTCTTGAACGCGTTCTCGCCCTGCTGGTGCCAGAGGCCCACACGCGCCGTCGCGGCGTCAGTGCCGCCGATGTGATAACGGAACGGCAGCCCGCCCTGCCAGCGCTGCGGCACATCCGGGCCCCGCATCGGCTCGAGCAGCTTGGCGGCATTGCCGTAGCCAAGCGGCACGACCGGAATGCGACTGATGTTCATGGAATCGGTCGGGAGCCGCCGGGCGCCCTTCACCGAGGCCCAGCCCGGCGTCGAGGGGTCACCATCTTCATTGAGGATGCTGCCCCGCTGCACGCCGTCGGCATTGCGCATCGGGCCTTCCGGGTAGACATCGCCACGGAAGTAGCCGTCATCCTGCGGATCGGAATAGAGGATCAAGCCAACGGCACCGTGCTTCTCCGCCTCCCGGGCCTTGATGCCCCGGAAGCTTCGGCCGTAGCGCGCGATCGCAATCTTGCCCTTCACGCTGATCCCCAGCGAATCCAGCGTCGCGTAGTCCTCGATGAGGCCGTAGTTCACGTACACCAGCGGCGCCGTCACATCGCCGTCACCTGCCGTGCCGTTCATGGCGGGCCACGGCGTGAGGTACGTGGTCGTGTCACCCGGGACCGGCGGTTCGTCCAGCGTGAACCGGATGCGCGCAGGTGAGACCAGTTCCACGATGGTTGAGTCGGGGTACGGCATGTACACGCTGAAATCAGCCCGGCTGGTGTCGAGCCCCGCCTTTGCCATCTCCCGCAGCACGTAGGCCGCCGTCCGCTGCTGCGCCGGCGTGCCGGCCACATGCGGCTCAGCCGAGAGCGTACGGCGGTCACGAACGGCGGCTGGCCCGTCCCCGGCCTGGAGCAGGACGGGTTCGAGCGCGCGCTCGCGCTCGGCGGCCGCCGGCGAGAAGCCGGTGAGGGGCGCCTGGGCCACCGCGGTGGAGGAGAGCAGCAAGGAGAGTGGAAACAGCACTGAGAGGGTGGAACACAGCCGGAAGGCAGGCACCGCGGCCTCCAACATGGGACGTGAGGGGGTCATGCCCGAGGCGAGAGTCGAACTCGCACGGGGTTGCCCCCGGCGGATTTTGAGTCCGCTGCGTCTGCCATTCCGCCACTCGGGCCGGGCGGAAAGTTGGCCCGAACGGCCTCCCGCCGCAAGCACGCTGCGGTCGACGATTATCTTGAGTGCTTCACTAATCCCGAGAGTAGCGACCCCGATGCGCGTTCCTGGCCACAGCTTCCATCCCTGGCATGACATCCCCACTGGCGACGACCCACCCCGCTCCGTTACCGCGGTCATTGAAATCGCTGCCAACGAGCGGAACAAGTACGAACTCGACAAGAAGCTCGGCGTGTTCCGGCTCGACCGGGTGCTCCACAGCGCTGTCCATTACCCGGGCGATTACGGGTTCCTTCCGCAGACGCTCGGCGACGACGGCGATCCGCTCGACGTGCTCGTGCTGATGACGGAGCCGGTCTTTACGGGTTGCCTGGTCGAATGCCGGCCCGTGGGACTGTTCCACCTGGTCGATCACGGCCAGGCTGATGAGAAGGTGCTTGCCGTGCCACTCGCGGATCCGTATTCAGCCGGCCGCCACGAGCTGGCCGACGTGCCTCCGCACTTCCTCCGGGAAATCGAGCATTTCTTCCGGGTGTACAAGGACCTGGAAGGCAAGCACACGGAAACCCACGGGTTCGAGGGCGCGGATGCTGCGATGAAGGCAATCGAGCGGGGTGTGGAGAACTACAGGAGCGTGTATCTGGTCTAGCGTTTAGATCGAGCGTCGAGTGTCCATGGTCGCTCATCCGCCGCCCGGCGAAAGCGGGCGGCGGATGGCACCGCATCTCATCGGTCCCGCATCCCCACCGGCGGGCCCAGGATTTCCTGCCAGGCAATCAGCTTCCGCAGCTCACTGGTCGCGACCTGCGACCTGCGACCTGCGAGCTGCTCTTGCTCCTGGTCCTCTCTCCTGACCCGAATATCAAAGTCTTCATGATCGTCGCCTGCGAGCGCGCGATTGCGGGCCTCGACTTCCCGTCGCCGCTGGCGCACGATCCGCTCCGCGTCGTCGTCGTGGTCCACCGTCACATCTGCACTGGCCGACGCACGCGCAATGCTTCGCTGCCGCACTGCCGTCCGGTCCGCGGGCACGCTTCGACGCTGCACCCCGGCGGGCTCGCCCTGCGTGAGTCCGAGCATCTCCAGCAGCTGGCGGTGCGCCTCGTCCTGGCTCCGCGGCGGACGCCGCGCGGCGCGCGCGACCTTGGCCGCCGGCGACTTCCGGATCGCCGACATGACGGCCCACGCGATGTACGCAACGATGATCCAGCCGACGAACGACACCTATTTCTCCGGGCCGCTGACCGCGCCGCCGCCCGCGATGGCATTCCGCATCGACGTATCAGACTCGATGTTCCGGTACCGCTGGTAGTCCATCACCCCCAGGTGGCCAGACTTGAACGCGTCGGCCATGGCAAGGGGCACCTGCGCCTCGGCTGCGATGACCGCGGCGCGCTGCTTCTGCGCCTCCGCCTTGAATTCCTGCTCCATCGCGACGGCGAGCGCCCGGCGCTCCTCCGCCTTGGCCTGCGCGATTCGCTTGTCCGCCTCGGCCTGGTCGGTCTGGAGTTCGGCGCCAATGTTCTTGCCCACGTCCACGTCGGCGATATCAATCGAGAGGATCTCGAACGCGGTCCCCGCGTCGAGCCCCTTGGCCAGCACGCTCTTGGAAATCATGTCGGGATTTTCCAGAACCTTCTTGTGCGACTCAGCCGACCCGATGGTGCTCACGATGCCCTCGCCCACGCGCGCGAGGATCGTCTCCTCGCCCGCGCCGCCCACCAGCCGGTTGATATTGGCACGCACGGTGACGCGTGCCAGCGCCAGCAGCTGAATCCCGTCCTTGGCCATCGCCGCCACCTTCGGGGTGGTGATGACCTTGGGATTCACGCTCACCTGCACCGCCTCGAAAACGTCCCGGCCCGCGAGGTCGATCGCGGCGGCCTGCTTGAAGGTGAGCGGGATGCCGGCCTTGTCCGCCGAGATGAGCGAGTTGACTACCCGCTGCACGTTGCCACCGGAGAGGTAGTGCGACTCCAGCGCATTGATGCCAAGGTCGAGGCCCGCCTTGCTCGCGGTGATGAGCGGCGTGACGATGCTGGCCGGATTCACCTTCCGGAAGCGCATGCCGAAGAGCGTGGCAAAGGACACCCGCACGCCCGACGCCAGCGCCGTCACCCACAACCCGATGGGAATGAAGCGGAAGAAAATCGAGAGCACGATCATGCCCATCACGACAAGGGCCACGATCATGCCGATGGTAATCTGGGACTCGTTCACGCGTCACCCGCTGGCTGAGGTTGCGCGGCCATGCGCACCACGTGGCGGTACCCGTCGGACCGGGTCACGACCACCGGGGTGCCGGCCGCAATGAATTCACCTTCAGTCACAACATCGAGCCGTTCACCGGCAACCTCGGCGGCACCGGCAGGTCGCAGGGCGGTCAGCGCGACGCCGCTCTGTCCCACCAATTCCGTGCGTGCCGCGGCCGAGATGTAACCGGCCGCGCTGTGCATGCGATCCTGCAGGAGCAGGCCGCTGAAGCGCTTGCTGGTGGGAAGCTTCCGGATCCAGGCATAGGCAACCGCCGCCGTCACAACTGCGGCCGCGCCGAGCGCGCCAAGCGCCTGGGCCACGTCGCCGGCGCCAGGCGCCGGGCCCAGCATGCTGAGCAGGATGGCGGCACCCAGCATCCCGATGCCCACGATGCCTGCCACGCCGAAGCCGGGCAGGAGAAAGACCTCGGCGGCGATGGCAAGCAGTCCCAGGAGCGCGAGGAGGATATCTACCCAGCTTGCCAGCCCCATGGTGATGCCGGCAAGGAAGAAAAGGCCGAGCGAGACAAAACTGACGAGG
>DASSOW010000158.1:0-6083 GCA_035700175.1 Gemmatimonadales bacterium
GGGAGGAGGGGGTAATATGGGGGTGAAATTGGGGTTTGGTAATGGGTGCTCGGCGGCTCGGCGATGCGTCGTTACAGCCCGCCCACCATTTCACCTGATGAACCACGGAGACTCGGAGGGCGCGATTCTTCTCCGTGCCTCCGTGTCTCCGTGGTTCATGGCCAGATGCCGAAGGTGAGCGGGCGCAGGCGCTCCCTCAACCTCTTGACCCCTCGACCCCTCGACCATAATGCATCGATCCCTCCCGCTTATCCTCCTCCTGCCCATCACCCTTCAGGCCCAGAGCATACCGTTCCGCAATGGGATGGTGATAACGCGCTCAGCCCGGATTACGCCGGGGACGTATCAGGTGAAGCCGGGGGAGGGACCGGCCATCACGGTGCGGGGCGACAGTGTCACACTGGACCTTCGCGGAGTGGAGCTGGTGGGCAATCCAGATCGCCAGCATCCAGACCGCTTTACTGGCATCGCCATCCTGGTGGACAGCGGGAGCGCCGTGACGGTGCGGGGTGCCCGGATCCGGGGCTTCAAGGTAGGCATCCTCGCCCGCGGCACACGCCGTCTTCGCCTCCTCGGCAACGATCTCTCCGATAATTACCGGCCCCGGCTCTACAGCCGGATCGAGCACGAGTCGCTGGCGGACTGGCTGTCGTATCACCATAACGACGACGGCGAGTGGCTCCGCTACGGCGCGGGGATCTACCTCGAGGCTGTGACCGGGGGCGAGATCCGTGATAACACCGTCGAGCGCGGCATGAACGGACTCATGCTCACCCGCAGCAGCGGGCTCAAGATCTGGAACAACAATTTTTCCTTCAATTCCGGCGTGGGGATCGGGCTCTATCGCTCGACCCGCGACACGATCGTGCACAATCGCGCGGACTGGAATGTGCGCGGCTATTCCCACGGCTTCTTCAATCGGGGCCAGGATTCGGCGGCGCTGCTGATGTTCGAACAGGCCAGCGGCAATGTGGTGGCATCCAATTCCATGACTCACTCAGGTGACGGGCTCTTTCTCTGGGCCGGCCAGAGCACCATGGACTCCGGTACCGGCGGCTCCAACGACAATCTTTTCTACGGCAATGATTTTTCGTTCGCGCCGACCAACGGGATGGAAGCCACTTTCTCGCGCAATGCCTTCATCGCGAATCGTGTCGAGGGATCATGGCACGGTCTCTGGGGCGGCTACTCGTGGGAATCGAAGGTGCTCGGCAACGAGTTTTCCCGGAATGTCGAAGCCATCGCCATCGAACACGGCCAGGGCAACGAGATCGCTGCTAATACCTTCGACCACGACACCACGGCCATTCATCTCTGGTGGAACAAGCTGGAGCCTTCGGACTGGGGCTACCCGAAGCACCGCGACACCCGCTCGCACAACTACCGGATACGCATGAATAGCTTCATCGGTGTGCGTACGGCACTGCGCATCGAGGACACGCAGCAGCTGGCGTTGGACAGCAACGTAGTGCGCGATGTTGACACGCTTGTCGTGGCCAGGGGCGACACCAGCAGCTGGCAGGGAATGCTCTCGCGTCGCGACAGCCTAAGTCCCGCTACGCCCGTCCTGCAGCTGCGATCGTTCCCCGGTAACCCGCATGTGCCGGGCGACTCACTCACCCATCAGGGCCGCGACGCCATCATCATTACCGAGTGGGGCCCCTATACCTGGCGCTATCCCCTGCTCTGGCCAGCAGGTCGATCCGATACGGTGCCGTTGCGTCTCCGGGTGCTGGGCCCTCGCGGCAAGTGGCAGGTGACGAAGCTGGCCGGCGTCGCGTCCGTTTCGCAGCAGAGAGGCGTCATGGGCGATACCATCACGTTAGTTCCGGCAAAAGGTCATGCAGGCGACTTCTCCGTGGAGCTCGAGTATCGCGGCGCCCAGACCGTGTCCCAGTTCGGGGAACGCCACCGCGCCGGCGAGCCAGTGACATTCAGCTGGCGGCGCTTCCTGCCGGCAACGACCTGGCACCTGACGTTCATCCCCACCGATTCCTCCGCGCGGAGCGCCGACAGCACGCAGCTCGAGGCACTGCTCGCTCGCGCACCCGTTGCCTCACTCGACACCAATGAGGTGGACCTGATGTGGGCTCGGCCACCTATCAAGGGAATGCCGGCGGAATCAATTCTTACCGTAGCGACGGCGACGGTGACTTTGCCTCAAGGTCACTACACCCTGCGTACCATTGCCGACGACGCAATCCGCGTCTGGATTGATGACCGGCTGGTGCTGGACAATTGGGTCCCCGGCGACTCGCACGTGAAAGAAGTGGAGCTACCCCTCGCCGGGACGCATACGATCCGGGCGGTGCACCTGCAGCTGGATGGGTGGTACGAGATGAGGGTGGAGATCAGACGGGACGACGGGAAGGCTGGATGACGCAATGGGCGGGATGGGCGGGCGGTCGCCGGGGGCTGGCTTCTGGTCCTGTCCGACCAGTCCGCCTTGTCCGCCCTGTCCGTCCCACTTGCCCATCCCGTAATCACCTGCCCATCTATTCAATTGCCCCCGCTGCTTCTTTCCTGAATGCCCTGAAATCCTTCCCCAGCAGCTTTGCAATCGTGGCCGCGACCTGCGCCTGCCGGAGCTCCGGCACCTTGCTGCGCTCGCGCAGCGCCGGCGTGTCCGGGCCCATCATGGCGAGCCAGATGTAGCCGGAACCCTCGACATCAGACCAGTGGTCCTTCCACCCGGTTGGCCCGCTGCCCCGTCCGTGATCGGTGGTGATGATGAGCGTGGTATGGTCACGATACTGAGGCATGGACTGCAGGGTGGCCCACAACTCAGCGATGTATCCGTCGGCGTTGTGGAGTGATTGGAGAACGTAGTCATAGCGGCCGGCATGGGCCCATTCGTCCGGTTCGCCATAGCCGACAAACAGGAGCCGCGGCTGGCGTTCACGGACATACTGGAGCACCGCCTGCTGCATGAGCCCGTCCCACACCTCTCCGTCCCAGTAGCGCAGCAGCGAGCCGTACAGCCGGGCGACCGTAGCATGGGCCGGATCGGCATCGGTGGTGTCCCACGGTGACTGCCACGCCGAGTAGACCGGGAAGCCGGCGCGCTGCTCGTTGAAGATGCGGTCGAATGCCTCCCACGAGCCAAACGCCGCCACGCTGTCGTGGAATTCCGGGAAGCCGCTCAGCCACTCGAACACGGTGGGATTGGGGTTGGCCGGAAAATCGTTGGAGTTGACGGCCGAATCGAACACGCCCGTGAGCGTCTCGCTATAGCCGGGGTAGGAGAACCAGTAGGTGTTGATGGTGTGGTCCACGCTCCCCTTCTGCACGTTACCGTAGATCTGGCCCCTGGCCGCGACGGTGTCCCAGAGGAAGGGCATGAGCGTGCTACGCCGAACGTCTGACGCCGAACGCCAAAACGCCTTGCGGATGGCGACCGTATCCTCGACGCCGCCGGGCTTCCGTGAGATAAGCATCGAATCGGCACCGCCGAAGACCTCCTGCCAGCGAACACCGTCGAGCATGACGAGGACGACGTTCGTGGTCTGGGCGGACAGGACGGACGGGACGGCCAGGGCGGACAGGACGGGCAGGACCGATAGAACCGTCATTGCGAGGAAGGCCCGTAGGGGCGAGGCTTGCCTCGCCCGAAGGGCCTGACGAAGCAATCGGGTAGCTCGCACACAGATCCACAGATTACGCAGATTTCGCAGATGGCTCCGGCGCCGAGCTGTCTCCGCCTCGCGGAGCGAGCAACCATTGTTATGTTTTCCCAATCCTGGAAGCCGACGCCCTGACCGGACCGGATCAGTCTGTGAAATCTGTGAAATCTTCGGATTCATCTGCGGCCATCCTCATCGAAGCCTGTGTCGACACCGTGCACTCGGCGCTTGCCGCCGAGGCGGGCGGGGCTGATCGCATCGAGCTCTGCGACAACCTCGTGGAAGGTGGTACCACGCCGAGCGCCGGCATGATCGAGGAATGCGTGGCTCGGCTCAAGATTCCCGTCTTCGTAATCATCCGCCCGCGCGGCGGGGATTTTCTCTACACGTCGAGCGAAATCACCGTGATGCTGCGGGACATTGCCCATGCCAGGCGGCTGGGCGTGAAGGGAATCGTCACGGGCGCCCTGGAGCGCGATGCCAGCGTGTCAGGCAATGTAATGAGCGAGCTGCTGATCGCGGCGTCGCCGCTGCCGGTCACCTTTCACCGGGCGTTCGACGTCTGCCGGGATCCGCACGAGGAGCTCGAGACGCTTGTTGATCTCGGTGTCTCACGGATTCTCACCGCTGGCCAGGCGGCGACGGCGCTCGAGGGCGCCACGGCCATCGCCGCCTCGGTGGAGCAGGCGGCGGGCCGCATCGGCATCATCGCCGGCGGGGGCATTAATGAGGAGAATGTCGCCGAGGTGGTGCGGATCTCGGGGGTCAGTGAAGTACATATTCGCGGGACAGTGCCGGTCGGCTCCGGCATGGAATGGCGGCGCGACGGCCTCTCGCTCACCAAGCCGGTGCTGGAGCACGACGTGCGCGCGGTGACGGACGCGGAACGGGTGAGGAGGGTGAAGCTAGGGATTAGGGGCTAGGGGCTAGGGGTTAGGGTTGAGAGACGGGCGTCCGTCCTTCGACCCTAACCCCTAATCCCTATTCCCTAACCCCTGTCTTGTGGATCCCGCCCTTCTCCGAATCCGCCGTGATCGTCATGGCACCGCTGCCTGAAACGATCCACCGCACCGTCACCGTCGAGCGCCCCGGAATGTTCTCCACCTCGATGCGCTCGGGATGATGCTTCTGCTCCTCCGCGATGTCCTGCAGCGGGTTGGTGACGCGGAAGCCCGCGATCACCTTGCGGCCGGTGAGTGTGATGTAGTCGGGCCGGCTGATCTTGTGCTCCAGGTCCTGCGCCGTGTGGGTCGGCACAATGCGATCATTGGTGATGATGGCGGTGACCTCGGTGAGCCCGCCACCGAGGGACCTGGTTGCCACCGAGTCCACCCGCACCAGCGGCATCTGTCGCGCCTGGTACAGCGTGAACGCCATGTTGCGGTGTGCTTCGCCCGGCAGCAGGAACGCAGGGATGGCGCGGGTGTACTGCTTCTTGAAGCCGCCCACCTCGATTTCGCCGTACTGCGGGTGCTGCACCTTGTGCCAGGGCACGAATGCCTCGCCCATTAGCAGCAGCCGGTCAAAGCGATATTCATCGCGATCGTAGCGCTCACGCTTGCTGTCCTTCTCGAAATAGCCGAAGTCGCTCCACAGCTCATTGCTGAAGGTGATGGCGCCGCGCGCGCCGTAGATCCAGTCCAGCTCGCCACCCCAGACGATATAGAGATCCTTCCACACGATCATGTACTTGTAGCCGGGGAGGATCTGCTCGCCCACCTCGCCCAGCTGGTCATACACCCGTTCATCCTGCGGCCGGTACGCATCCTGACGCGCGCCGGGGCCGCGCAGGATCATGCCGCCGTTGTTGTGGTAGCTCTGCGCGCCGGCAATGTTGGGATGCGCGGTGATGAAATCCACCACCGCGCGCGTCTCCGGCAGCGAGAGCGGATACGCGTCCGACCCGCCCTGCACATAGCTCGGCTGCCAGCGCCAGGGCCAGTTGCGGTTGGGGTCGTAGTAGCCCTCGCCATCCTCGTTCACTCGCCCGTCGCCGTCGTTGTCGATCCCTTCGTTGCCGAGGATGTCCCACTCCCCCTTCTGGCCCGGTAGCGCGCGAATCATCAGCCGCGGGTCTTCCGGCGACGTCACCCAGGCGCCATTCGGATCCCGCCGGCGCATCATGGTGATGAACCCGTCACCGTCGAGGTCGTCGAAGCCGTCCTCGTTGACCAGCCCGTCGCCATCGTTGTCGCGCTCGCCCAGGCCGCTGCGGGGCGAATGCGGCGTGTTCGGCTCATCGAGGAAGTTGTCGCGCCCGTCGGGATTGATGGACGGCACGATGTAGAATGTGCGGTTGGCCAGCATCGAATCCACTTCCGGCACCTGGCCCGCCATCTCGCAGAGATACCACGCCGTGTAGAGCGCAATCTCGGATCCCTGCACCTCGTTCGAGTGAATATTGCCGTCGATGTACATCGCCGGCTTCTTGTCAGGATCGCCGACCTTGAAATTGCTCAC
>DASSOW010000159.1:0-3360 GCA_035700175.1 Gemmatimonadales bacterium
TTCCATCAGGCGGAGGCGGTCGCGAAGAAGCTGCAGCAGACGGAGAAGCCGAGCACGGCGACGATTCAGGAGCTGGACGGGGCTGGAGTGTCGTAGGTCGCAGGTCGCAAGCCAACGGTTGACGCGTCATTGCGAGGAGGCGAAGCCGACGAAGCAATCGGGTCGCTTGTGCATTCGTGTGTGGCTACTCGATTGCTTCGCGCCTTCGGCGCTCGCAATGACTCATGACCCGTGACTCATGACTCGCGACCCGCGACCCTTCCTCAACCACAATCCCGCTCCCCCCAGTGCGATCGTCGCAAACGCAAACCACTGGATGGCGTAGCTCAGGTGCGGGCCGTCATCCAGCGCCGGCAGTTCCACGCGCCGGGGGAAGCTGCTGCGCGGAGTGACCTCCTCCTGCACCACGTACGCGTCCATCACGGGGACCGGCACCCGCTCGGCGATGGCGGTGCTGTCGAGCCGGGCCCAGGTCGTCGCGCCATTGCGCCGGAGCGGGCGTCCGTGATCGGAGCGAGACGGGATCATCTGCGTGGTTCCCATCACGTCGCCCTCGTCGCCCTCGGGAGCGCCGCCGGCCGGCAACGTCATGCCATCGGGGGAAGGGACGAACCCGCGCGCAACCATCACCGCACGCGTCCCTCCCTCGAGCAGCAGCGGCGTCACGAGCACCACGCCTGGTGCGCCATGGAAAGTCTGCTGCCGCAGCACAATTTCGTGCTGGTAATCCCATCGGCCGCGTGCTTCCACCCTCCGGTATGCTCCCGGCGATGGCGTCGTGTCGGTGAGCTGAAGCCTGGGGAGCGCGAGCGTCGCGAGCGCCTGGGCGTTGCGGTCTTGCCGTTCGTGCAGCCGGTGGAGTTGCCAGATGGCGAGCCGGACGCACACCGCTGCCGCGACGACGGCAATCGCCGGGAGCAGGAACCGGGATCGCATCAGCCGAGATCGCAGCCGCGATGCTGTCCGGAAGACGGGACGACGGGGCGGGCCGGCTGAAGTTGAGGAGGCAGGCAAATTCCAAGCATGCAACAAGATAGCGGCACGTGTCCTGGGAGGCCCGGCTCTTGCTTCGCAGCGGGCGTCCCCGCACCGTCACCCGCTTCCCAGGAGAGGGTCCAATGCAACCGGTGATTCGACGCGCCGCCCTTGCGGTGCTGCTCGCCGCCCTGCCGCTCGTTTCCCTGCAGGCGCAGCACAGGCCGGGCATCCGGGATGCCGGAGCCGCCGGCCGTCATGGATTCTGGGGCGTCTTCGAATTGGGTGCCGGCAGCGAGGCAGTGAATTTCGACAATGACGGCCTGGGATACAGCGACCAGCTCACTCGGCCCGAGTTTGCGCTGCGGCTGGGCGGCACGGTGAGCCGCCACGTCCGCCTTGGCGGCGAGGTCAACGCCTGGGTGAACCAGCGGAGCGGCATTACCGAAACCGTCGGTGGCGTGCTGCTCGTGGCGCAGCTCTACCCGTCGGCCCGGAATGGATTCTTCGTCAAGGGTGGCGCCGGGCTGGGCTGGAGCAGCGTCGAGGACCAGTTTGGGGGGAGCATCTCTGACGGCGGCTTCGCTTCGAACGTCGGTGTGGGCTACGACATCCGGATCGGCCGGCAGTGGTACCTGGTGCCAACCGCCAACCTGAATTTCTACCGGCTGAACGGCGGCGCGGGCGGCGATTACACCGAGCGAGTGGGCACCATCGGGCTGGGGATCGCGTACCAGCATTAGGGTCATGAGTCATGAGTCGTGGGTCGGGGGGTTGCGACCCACGACCCACGACCCGTCACCCCCACGACCCATGACCCGAGTTGTGACCCACCTTCCAGCCTCCCTTGCCCCACCCCATATACTATTACTCCATGAGCACTTTTCGCGGGCCCATCGCGTTTCTGGCCGTCCTGATCCCGGCGTTGGTGATTGCCTGCGGGGGTGATGATCTGGTCCTGCCGAGCGAGGGCACGGCTGCCTCGATCACCGCTACGCGCGGAAACAACCAGAGTGGCACCGTGGGGGCGGCACTCGCCGACTCGTTGCAGGTTCGAGTGCTGGACAAGGCGGGTCGGCCGGTGCCCAGCCAGCCGGTGGCGTGGACCGTGGTGGCGGGCGGCGGTAGCGTGGTGCCGGCCTCGAGCACTACTGACGGCAATGGTTACGCGGGTGCCAGCTGGACGCTCGGCTCCGGCGCCGGAACCCAGCAGGTTCGGGCCAAACCCAATGGCAACGGCGCGCCCGATAATCTCCAGGCCATCTTCTCCGCCACCGCGGGCGCTTCCACAGCGGCAACGCTGGCGAAGATTGCGGGCGACAGCCAGACGGCCGTGGCCGGCTCGGTGCTTCCCGATTCCCTTGTTGTCCGGGTAACCGATGCCAGCGGCAATCCGGTTGCTGACATCCCGGTCACCTGGTCGCTGACTGGTGGCGGCGCCGTCAGCTCCTCGTCGCTCCCCACCGGCACGGACGGCCGCTCGGCAGTGGCGCGGACGCTTGGCGCCACGGCCGGAACGCAGACCACCACGGCCACGGCGAACGGGCTGAATGGCTCGCCAATCCAATTCACCTCGACTGCGACCGTTGGTTCGGCCGGCCGGCTGGTGATCACCCGCCAGCCGTCCAGTACGGCGGCGAGCGGTGCAGCGTTCGCCACCCAGCCCACGATCCAGATCCAGGACGCAAACGGCAATGCAGTCGCGCTCGCGGGCATAGCGGTCCAGGCGGGGATGGCCTCCAACCCCGGCGCGGGCACGCTCATCGGCAACACGACGGCGTCCACCAATGCGTCGGGGCTCGCGACCTTCACCAATCTCGGCATCAGCGGGCCGGCCGGCAGCTATACCATCGGCTTCAGCGTCCCCAACCGCGATGATATTTCGGGCACGCCTCCCAGCAGTGCCATTGCGATCTCTGCGGGAGCTGCCACCCAGCTCCAGTTCTCGGTGCAGCCGTCCAACGTGGCCACCGGCGCCGCGATTGCGCCGGCAGTCAAGGTGCGGATCGAGGACGCCCAGGGCACGCTGGTGACCAGCGCAAGCAGCAATGTGACCATCGCCATTGGCAGCAACCCGGGCGGAGCCAGCCTCTCAGGGACAAAGACCGTCGCCGCGTCGGGCGGCATCGCCACCTTTTCCAGTCTTTCGCTCGACCGTCCCGGGAACGGTTACACCCTGACAGCCTCGGCTTCCGGACTGAGCGGTGATGTGAGCAGTGCGTTCAATGTCACCACCGGTGCGGCGACCACCATCGCGGCGAACTCTTCGACCGCGCTGAGCGGCACCGTGGGCAGCCCCGTGTCGCCCGCGCCATCAGTCAAGGTGACCGACGGCTCGGGCAACGGCGTGAGCGGCGTGACGGTCACCTTTGCCGTCACTGACGG
>DASSOW010000160.1:0-7951 GCA_035700175.1 Gemmatimonadales bacterium
GGTCGGTCATGTCATCCGGCAGCTCTTCGATGATCCGCGCAAGATCCGCCACCATCCCGCGCATCTGCGCGTCTCGCTCGGGCTCGTGATCGAGCCGCAGCGAATCAGTCCAGCCGGCGTAATTGTCAAACAGGCTGTCGGGCGGCCGGCGGATCTCGTAGCTCCCGCCCTGCCACTCACCCGTCTCGACTCTCGAGCCCTCGACCTCTCGACGGTCCAGATGGCCCAGGCTGTCGAGATGATCAAGACCGATCTCATAGTCCGAAAACTCCGTCGACGCCTGGAACGGAATCACCTTCCCGCGCGTCAGCGGAATGGTCAGCGTTCCCACGACGGTCTGGCGAAACGGCATCCAGTAGCGGCCGTCCTGCTGGCCATATTCCAGGTCCACGTCAATGGCAATGTACCGGTTGGCAATCCGGTTGGCCCGGCGAGTGCTCGCGGAGTCGTCACCGCTGGAATCCGGCGCGACGAACAGTCCGGTGCCGACATAGCGGAAGGAAAAGCGGACCACGTCATACGTGGCCGCATCGATCCACAGCTGGCCCGCCACCAGCGCCGGCGCAGCCTGCTTGGGGATGACCTGGACCTTGTACAGGCGCAATGGCGGCCGGCCTGGCATCGCTGCGCTTGTACTGTCCAGCAGGTCGTAGTGATAGAACCGCTCGGCGCCCCGGGCCAGCGGGTGCAGCGCACCAGTGGCGGGAAATTCATCACTGAAGATCCTTAGCGAGTCGCCTGCACCGCGGGGCACAAACCAGGGCCGGGAGAATGAGCTCGACAGATCCAGCCCCTCGGCCAGCGAGCGATGGCGGCGGCCTTCCATCGAGATCCGGAGATCATTGGGCCGCTGCCAGGCCACTGTGCCCACCTGCTCCTCCACCCAGGCGGTGGGTGGCTGGGCCCAGCGGCGCCCGGGCGCCCCCACGCTCATCCGGTAACGGATCCGGGCCGTGTAGGCCGAGACGGACGTGTCCTGGACCTGGTAGTGCGTCGCCGCCCGGACCACCACTGTTCTGGTGGCCGGGGACGCGTAGGTGACAACGGTATCTTGCGGGAAGCTTGCTGCGGCAATCAGAAATGCTACGAAGTGTGCGCCCATTTGCTCCGGCCGTCGCGGTGAAGCCCGTATGCCTTGAGCCGACGCCAGAGTGTGGTCCGACTGATCCCCAGCTCGCGCGCCGTCTCCGCCAGTCTCCAATTATGCGCGTCGAGCGTCCGGACGATAGCCTCCTTTTCCCGCGCGGCCAGCGTGGTAGCGCCTTCCTGGCCGGGGAGAAACATCGCTTCGCCGATTTCCAGCGAGCCCACCCGGAGCGGCCGCAACCGGCCGCCGATGTTGGCGAGGCGGGGCATGAGATCTCTCGCCGAATCGCGGAGATCATCCTCGCTGAGGGTGGAACGAGCCTGCTGATTGGCGTAAAGAACCTTGCCTTCAGCATCGAAGACGACAACGCCCTCGCTGAACCCATCGAGGAGCGCCTTGGCCAGTGGGGAAAATACGGATGGCATACCGTTCTGTGTGAGTGTTTCAGCCATGAGTCAGTATACGCCTCACATGGTTGGAAGTTTCAGTTCGGCACAGATGCCAACTCCCAACCCGTGTGTATGGGAGTCGTCTTAATGGTGCATCATGACACAACAGTTGACAGTGAGCCATGTCACCCGGCAATATAACTGGTCGGTAATGTTGTTGCGGTCGCCGGTCGCCGGTCGCCGGTCGCAGGTCGCAGGTCGCAGGTCGCAGGCCCTAGCTCACAGCTCCTAGCTCATAGCTCACAGCTCACAGCTCACAGCTCACAGCCCATGCTCCTCGCCGGCTTTATCCTCGCCGCCCTCATTGGCCTCTCCCTCGGTACCCTGGGTGGCGGCGGGTCCACGCTCACGGTCCCCATCTTCGTCTACGTCATGGGGTTCGAGGCCAAGCGTGCGATCGCGATGAGCTTTCCCGTCGTCGGCGGCACCAGCCTGGTTGGAGCACTCTCGCACTGGCGCCACGGCAACGTCCGCTGGCGCACGGCCCTGATCTTCGGCGTCGTGGCCATGGTCGGTGCCTTCGGGTCGGCGCACCTCATCGCCCCGCGCCTCACCGGCGAGACCCAGCTCCTCCTTCTCGGCGCGGTGATGCTGGTGGCGGCCATCTCGATGTTCCGGAATGCGGGCGGCCGGAAGGCGCCGGACGCGGAAGCCCCGGCGTCGCTCTCGCTCCCGCTGCTCATGCTCACAGCCCTGGGCGTCGGGATGCTCACCGGCATCCTGGGCATCGGAGGCGGATTCCTGATCGTTCCGGCGCTGGCGCTGCTGGCGCGGGTGCCCATCAAGGAGGCGGTGGGCACCTCGCTCGTGATTATTTCGATGAACACCGGCTCCGCCTACCTTGGCTACGTGGGCAAGGTGGACATTCCCTGGGGCGTGGTGCTGGCGTTCACCGCGATCGCCATCCTTGGCATCCTCGCGGGCACCCGACTCGTGCGCGCGGCCTCGCCGGCCCAGCTCAAGCGCGCCTTTGCCATTTTCCTGCTCGCCGTGGGCGGGTTCGTGTTCTACCAGAATCGCGCTGTCTTTGAGCGTACCTCGTCGCCCAGCGCCGTCGAACGGGCGCACTGACACCCTGGAGTCGTCATGCTGCTGAAGCGGTTCTACGATGATCGGCTGGCACAGGCCAGCTTCCTGGTGGGATGCCAGGCCACCGGCGAAGCCATCGTGCTCGACCCCAACCGGGACGCGGAGCAGTACATCGCCGCTGCCAAGGGCGAAGGTCTCCGCATCACTCATGTCACCGAGACCCACATCCACGCCGATTTCGTGAGCGGGAGCCGGGAGCTGGCCTCGCGCACTGGTGCGAGGCTGCTGCTCTCCGCTGAGGGAGGTGCGGACTGGCAGTACCGGTTTGCAAGGGATGCCGGCGCCACGCTCCTGCACGACGGCGATTCCTTCATGGTGGGCAACCTGCGGTTCGACGTGATGCACACGCCGGGGCACACCCCGGAACATCTCACCTTCATCGTGACCGACACGCCGGCCACGCTCCGGCCGATGGGCGCCTTTACCGGCGATTTCATTTTCGTTGGCGATGTGGGGCGCCCCGACCTGCTCGAGCGCGCCGCCCACGTGGAGGGCACCATGGACGCGAGCGCCCGGCAGCTCTTCCAGTCGCTGCGCCGGTTTGCCGAGCAGCCCGATTATCTCCAGCTCTGGCCCGGCCACGGCGCCGGTTCGGCGTGCGGCAAGGCGCTGGGCGCCGTGCCACAGACGACGCTGGGATACGAACGGGTCGTCAACTGGGCCTTCGGCATCACTGATGAGGACGAGTTTGTGCGAGCCGTGCTTGCCGGCCAGCCGGAGCCGCCGGCCTATTTCGCCGAGATGAAGCGCGTCAACCGGGACGGGCCCCCCATCCTTGGTGCCTGGCCTGATCCACCCACACTGGACCCCGCATCGTTGCGGGACGTGCTCGCGTCCGGTGGGGTTGTGGTGGACTTGCGTCCTGCCAGCGCATTCGCGGCGGGACACGTTTCAGGCACGCTCAACATCCCACTCAACAAGTCCTTCACTACCTGGGCCGGATCACTCCTGCCTTATGACCGCGACACTTACCTCATCATTCCCGACGGTGCGGGTCGCACCGCCGATGCCATCCGTGCGCTCGCGATGATCGGTCTCGATCAGGTGCGAGGCGTGTTCCCGGAATCGGCCATCACCTCTTGGGGCAAGCATGGCACGCTGCAGCAGGTGCCCCAGGTAGACGCGGCCAGTCTCGCTGCCCGCGACGGTGAAGTCACGGTGGTGGACGTGCGGGGCCAGTCCGAGTGGGACGAGGGACACATTCCCGGCGCCGTGCATTTGCCGCTGGCCGCGCTCGCACATCGGCTGGACGAATTGCCAAGGGACACGCCGCTGGTGCTGCAGTGCCAGGGTGGCGGCCGCTCCAGCATTGCTTCGGCGCTGCTGCAGGCCAACGGCTATCAAAACGTCGCCAACCTGCGCGGCGGCATTCGCGCCTGGCGCGAGGCGGGCCTGCCGCTGGACCAGGAGCCGGAGCCCGTCAAGTCGTGAGCGCCATGCCGGAGGCGGTGCTCAGCCGGGTGGCTGAGCATTTCCGGCTCCTGGGCGAACCGGCACGCCTGCGCATCCTTAACGTCCTGCGGGGGCATCGCGAACTGACGGTGACACAGCTGGTAGAGCTCACGGGACTGGGTCAGGCCAATCTTTCCAAGCACCTGCAGCTGCTGCATGCGGCGGCGTTCGTGTCGCGCCGGCGCGAGGGCCTGTACGTGTGGTACGCGATCGCGGACCAGCAAACCATCGAGCTCTGTGACCTGATGTGCGCGCGCCTCGAGCGAGAGCGCGAGCCCGAGCCCTCCGCCCCGGCGTCGCAGGCGTGACCGCGCCCCCGCCAGGAAGGCGGTCACGCATCGTGGCAACGGCCGGAGCGCTGCTCGCATCGCACGGCATCCACGGATGGAGCGTGGAGCAGGTTGCTGCCGGGGCCGGCTGCGCCAAGGGGCTGGTGCACTATCACTTCGGTACCAGGGCCGCGCTCCTCACTGCAGTTGTCGATGAGATGGCGCGTGGACGCATGGCACGCCGCAGTGCGGCCTTGGCGCCGGGCGGTACTGCCGCACTCGACGCGCTCTGGGCGGTGATGCGAGACGATGCCAGCACGGGGGTGAGCCGCGCCTGGCTCGAGGCGGGCCTCGACGGCAGTGCCGGGATCCGCCATGTGATGGCGCCTTCGGACACCGAGTTGCAGCAGTTCGCGGCTGCCAGCAGCGCCGCGATGGAGCTGCCGAACCTGCCGCCGCGTCGCGCGGCAACCTTGTTGCTCCTGCTGGATGCTCTCGAGGCTGCCCTGGTCCGCGGTGCGCCAGGGACGGAAGTCCGCGAGGCGTATGACCGGGTGTGGTTGGGGATGATGTGACAGGGCGGACAGGGCGGACAGGGCGGACAGGGCGGACAGGGCGGACAGAGCGGGCGGAAGCTAGCCAGTCCGCCTTGTCCGTCCGGTCCGCCCCGTCCGTCTCTTCTGCAGCCCTTCCCGCAGCTGCTCCAGCGAGTCTGCCACCAGTGGTGGATGATTGCCGCGGCGTACGGCAAAGAGCAGGCGCCGATCGGTGGTTGGGAGGTCGCCGGGCCGCACCCGGCGCGCCTGGCCCTCCCGGAGGGTGAGCCGGACCGCCGGCTGCCCGTCATGGATTTCGTATGTCAGCGGCACCATATCGCCCTTGATGCGGACGCTCGACGGGAGGGCATCGAGTTGTTCCCGCGTGCGCGCGTCCACCAGCGCGGCGACATCGAGCACCACCCCCGCGCGAATGAACGTCTCCCAGCTCTTCACCCCTTCGGCCTCCAGTTCGCCGCGAAGGATTCGCCGAAGCTGCGCCGGGGCGATGGCCGAGAGAGTGCCACCCGATCGCCGCCAGTACTCGTCGAGCTGCTCGGCCGCGCGCCGCACCTTTCCCTGGGCAGGATGTACGGTCTCGCCGGCCAGCAGCGCCGCCGCCAGGGCCTCGAGTGCGGCGTCGCGCCACTCCGGCGGGAAGTTGCCCTCCAGCGGCTTCGTGTCCACGTCGAGGTCGAAGCCGAAGTATTCCCGTGTGCGCATCACTGTCACCCGCTGGTGCTTTCGCGGCCCGCCCACGTTGAGTCGCGCCGGCCCCCACCTCGCATGCCGTGCGATGAGATCATACGGCAGCGTGGTGCCCTCGATGCCGGCGCGAGGGATGCCGAAGCGGTCGGCGAAGAAGCGGAGCCGCCCCGCCACCGCACCCCAGCTCCCCGCCACCGAGGTCTTGGAGACCCGTGCTTCCTGTCCGTCGGCCGTGTGCTCGTCGATGACGAGATCAAAGGGCATGACCTTCGCCACCAGCTCCTGGAATGCCTGCCGCATTTCCTTGCCCGCGTGCGGCAGGGTCTTGGGCAGCGGCAGCTCGATGGCGCGATACACTGACGCCATGCCGAGCGCGGCATCCTCGATGGCCTTGACCAGCACGCCCCGGCGTTCGGCCCACTCTTCCAGTCCGTCCTCGAACAGATGTCGTGGTAAACCGTACACTTCACCCAGGTAGCCGTGCTGGTTGACCGCCTCGGCGTAGAGATTGTACGCCGTCAGGTGATCGCTGCCGTTGGCCACCACGCCGTGCAGATCCCTTTCGTCCCGCGTCATCCGGTGGAGTGAGTCGATGCTGGCGCAGACGGCGATGATGGGCGCGAGCGAGTCATCCATCTGCACCAGCAGCTCGCCCCAGTCGCGCTCCACCGGCATCGCCTCGACATCCCGTCCGTATTGCGTGAGCCGGCCATCCTTGATCAACCCACGCGAGCTCAGCAGCTCGATCGCCTTGCGGTACGCGGTGCGATCGAGCGGCACCGGCAGGTCCAGGTCCGATGCATCCACCCCGATCGCCGCGCAGGTGATGGCCACCCGCTCGGCGTCACCAGCCAGCTGGAACTCGGGTGGTCCGGGCCTCAGCGAGTTGAAGTCGAGTTGTCGGTCGCTCAGGATCCAGACTTCTCCATCCGGCACCCGGCCGTGCACGCGGCCGGCCATCTGCAGAATCTCGTTGGCGCCGAGATAGAGCCGGTGGAGCACATTGCGGCCGCGCTCGACCACGTTGCCGTAGCGGGCGTCGTAGATCACCACCGTGTCGAGGCCGCGCAGGTTGAGCGCGCTCTGGCCCGCCGCCGTCATGGCGAGGAGCCAGGGGTGCTCGACTTCTCCCTCCAGAAAAGGCCGGATCACACGGATCGGCTCACCGCCGTGATAGAACGCGGTGGTGAGGCGCTTCCATTGTTCGCCCAGCTCCGTCGCGAGATGCTCGACCTCGGCGCGGGTCGGGACGAATACGGCCACGCCTCGCCGCTCCTTGATGATCTTCCGCATGAACCGCACATCGAGAAATTCGAGCGGCTTCTGGGGAAGCACTTCGACCCGGGCACGCAGCTTGGGATCGAACGCCGATGTCTCGAGCACCTCACTGCTGCCGAGATATCGCGCGTAGAAGGCAGGATCCACGGTGGCGCTGAGCCAGATGAAGCGGCAGCGCGCCCGCTTGCCCAGTGCCAGGCAGAGCTCGAGTTCCGCCGATGTCTGGTGGATCTCGTCCACGATGATCGTGTCGTCGCTGGAAATGAGGTCGTCCTCGAACCAGCGCCGGGCGATTCCCGTGGTGACGATCACCACGTTCCAGCTCGGTGTCTCGGGCGTTGCCTCGCGCTCGCGGTTCACGACGCCGACGCGAAGCGGCTCGCCCAGAATCGCCTCGGCGATGGGCCGGATGCCCAGCGTCTTTCCGGTGCCCGTGCCCGCCACGATGCCGAATCCCTTCCCCGCCGCAGCCCAGTGGCGCAGCTCCTCACCGTGCTCGCGCTCGAGCAGGGTCTCGACATGCAGGCCCAGCGCAAGCTCGATTGTTTCGCACGCGGCGCGGGTGGGCGCTATGACAATGACCCGGCCTCGGGTGGGACGGGCCTGACGGAATGCATCGGGATCGGGCGGGAGGGAATGGTCACGCTGGGGAGCGGGTCGAGAGGAGGTCATGATGGAAGATAGATGGGGCGTGGGGCGTGGGGCGTGGGGCGTAGGGCGTAGGGCGTGGGGCGCGAAGCTAACCCCAGCATGTCATTGCGAGAAGCACGCGGAGCGTGCGACGAAGCAACCTTGCAGCCTGACACCGGAGTCTCGACGGAGCTCCGCCCATGAGATCGCGGTCAGGCTGCAAGGTTGCTTCGCATCCCGTCGGGATGCTCGCAATGACACTCAGCTCCCAGCTTCCAGCGCATATCTCGCCACAACAGTCGAATCCGCACCCCAGCGGAATTCCACCGTGGTGAGCGTGTCGCCGTTCACCGTGGCAGCGGCGACGCTTCCCCAGTGCGGCAGGTGGAGCACGCGCTTGACGGCGCCGTCCAGCCCGAAGACGCGCCATTCGCGGTCATGCGATTCTCCAAA
>DASSOW010000161.1:0-4760 GCA_035700175.1 Gemmatimonadales bacterium
GACACGGCGACGCTGAAGCGCTTCCGGAGCGCCATGGCTTCGCAGAGCTATGCCACGCTCGATCGGCTCATCTCGGCCTCGGAAGTGGAAGGGGTGGGGCTCGACGACGCAGTGGCGGCGGCGCGAGAACTCCAGCGGCGCAGCGGTGCCGCATACGACCTCACGCGGGCGTATCAGCGCCAGGCAGAACTGGCGCTGAACATGGGCAGGCCGTCGGAAGCTGCCCGCCTCATGCGAGCTGCGAGCGCGGCTGACGCAACCGGGTTGTATCACGACTTCGCGACCATCTTCTCCGCCCTCTACTGGGACGGAGACACTACGCTCGCCGCCGAAACCGCCGCGCGGTCGGAGCCGGGACTCGAAGAGCTCGCCGCCGGGCACAACGTGCCCACGCCTGACCAGCAGCTCGCGGCCATCGGCCTTGCGCTCTGGCGTGCGGCCCACGGGGACTGGGAGCGAATTCCGCCGCTGGTTGCCGTACTCGAGCGAGTGGAACCAGGGCAGCGCGATGATGTGGTGGATATCTGCCTGCGCGTGCTGCGCGCCCGCCGGGCGGTCTACCTCCACAGGCCCGAGGCGGCACGGCTGGTGGCGGCCCTCAACTCGCCACGGGTGCTCGACCCGTACCTGAATTCCTGGGCGGTGACGCTCGGCAACCTGACCCTGGCAGAGCTCTACGCCGAACTCGGCGACTACGCCAAGGGCCTCAGCGTGGTGGAGCGCCGGGCTCCGGTTGCTGACGCCGGCGCCCAGCGGGTCCAGGTGGCCCTCTCGACGCTATATCGCGAGGAGGGCCGCCTCGCGACCCTCACCGGCGACAAGGCGAAGGCCCGGGCGGCGTATGGCCACTACCTGGCGCTGCGCACCCACGCCGAGCCATCGCTGCAGCCGGAGGTGGAGCGGATCAAGGCGGAGATGGCGGCGTTGGAGTGAAGTCGCGGGTCGTGGGTCGTGAGTCGTGAGTCATGGATCGTGAGTTGTGGGTCGGGCATGACCCATAATCCAAGACTCATGACCCACTCCCGACACCCGCACTGTCTTCCGCCGCGAGGTGAAGCCGGAGACGATCTCGACGCTGCTTCTCGGCACATCGAGTTCCTTTGCGAGCAGCCGCACCAGCTCCTCATTGGCCGCGCCGTCCACCGGTGGCGCCGCGAGGCGCACCTTGAGCGCATCGCCATGCGGACCCACGATCTCGCTGCGCGAAGCGCGGGGCTGGACGAGGATACGCAGGGTGAGATCGGCCATCGGTGAGAAGGGGTCAGGGATTAGGGATTAGGGATCAGGGGTTAGGAATCAGGGTTGCGCGGTGGTGCTTCCACGATCAATCCTAATCCCTAATCCCTAATCCCTAACCCCTAAGCAGTATCCCCAACGCCGCCCGTTCCGCAAAGACCAGCAGGAAGTAGGCAACCAGCGGCGTGATGTCGATCATGCCGAGGGGCGGGACGATACGGCGGAGAGGGGCGAGGAGCCATTCGGTGAGGGCTACGAAGGGGCGCATCCATCTGGTGTACTCGTTGGCGCCGATCCAGCTTCCGATCACGCGGACGATCAGCGCCATCTCGACGATCCAGAAGATCCAGTGCACCACCTGCGCGACCCAGAAGCGGGGACCGCCCTGCGCGGCGTAAGCGAGTGAGTAGATGGCCCCGGCGACCCAGCGAAACAGCCAGAGCGCGATCAGCCCCAGGGCGAGCGTAAGTCCGGCGAGCCAGAGCGGCGCATTCTGCGGGTTGCCGCCAGCGCGGAGTAGCCGGCGCTCCATCGGCTGGAGCAGCGGATCGCTCACCCGCCGGACGGTCCTGGCCCACCACCCGAATGCCGCGAGCTTCTGCCGCTGCACCATCCAGTGCGTTGTGGCGACAATGAGCGTGAAGAGAAAAGCGAGGGCGACCAGAACGCGGAGCCCGAGGTAGATCGTGGCCAGCACCAGCTAGTCCAGCGCCCCGCCGGCCTGGACCTCGTGGGAATCACCCGACGGCGAGGTGCAGGTGAGGGTATAGCGGCCCGCGCCGATCACAGCGTCTTCCAGGACTTTCAGCTCTCCCGTGCACGCCACCCAGAAATGCCCCGTGGGCTCCCTGAATGCGGCACCAGCCGTGAACTCCGGCCCGCTGGTGTTGACGCGCCGCGCGATGTCCGTAGTGAGACTGTCAGTGCCGAGGTCCCGGAGCGACCGGGGCAGGCGGCCGCGGTGCGAGCCACGGTAGTCGGACGCCAGGTCCAGCAAATGGTAGATCTCCCGCCCCAGCACCGTCGCATCCATCTCGGCGGAGTCGGCAGCAGTACGCGGTGCGGCTGCGTGTGCCGCCGCGGGCTCGCCTTTGCCGCATGCCAGCAGCAATGCCGCGAGCACGGCCAGCGCCCCCTTCATTCGAGGGCAAATTCCCGGTTGAACACCACGTCGAAGCTGAAAGTCTTGGCCTTGCTCCGCGCCTCGATGGCGTCGGCAACCCGGCGAAGTCGGTCCGGAATGCCCATGATCTTGTCCTGCGCCACGCGGCCGAGCTCCGAGAGCCCTTCCAGCGTCTCGATCCTCCAGAACTTGACCTGCTCCTGCACGATGCGCAGGTAGTCTCGGGGGCCATAGATGCCGGAACGCCGGATGACGTCGGCGATCTCGCGAAAGCCCGGCATGCTGTGGCCGGGCATGTCGATGCTGGGGAGCACCTGCACCAGGGACTGCAGCGCCTGGTTGGGATCTCGCTGCAGGATTTCCTGCATGATGGTGCGATAGAAGGCGAAGTGCCGCGCTTCTTCCCGCGCGATGCGATCGAGGATCATGGCCAGGCGATCGTCGTGCTCCGCGATCAGCTGGCCGGTGGCCGCATGGGAAAACTGGGTGGCGCGTTCCTGCACCGTGGTGTAGGCAAAGACCCGATAGGGGTCGCGGTCCCACGCCGGGTGGAAACCCGCCTTCATGTACTCGAACTGCATCTCCTCGAGTCGCCGTTGCTTGAAGAGCTGGGCCTCGCGGGTGTAGTCGTGGAGCACCTGGCCGTGGCGGTCTTCCTCCGCGGTCCAGAGGTTGTTCCAGGAGCGCCAGTAGCTGTCGTCGTCGAGGTACACCGCGAGCAGGCGGTGGAAGTGCGGCAGCCCCTCCTCGGTGAGGAGGTTGAGCGCCAGGGCGGCGCGCACGGCATCGGGGATGCCTTCGGCCCGCTTCTGCAGCTCGGCGCGATGGGTCTCGGGACACTCATCCGGACCCGGCCCGATCAGCTCACTCGGAAACCACAGCTCGCGCTTCTCTTCATGGGCGCTCATCAACTGGCGCACCTTGGTCTCGAGGTCCTTGAGGACTTCGACCTTGGAGAGAAGCTGGCGGGCGGATTCGGTGAGGGTCATGAGGTTCCTGAGCAGGGGAGACGGCGCCGGCGGGGGCCCGGAGATGACGTGGAATTCGAATAGTAATGGAACGGGGAACGGACGGACAGGACGGACAAGGCGGACGAGGCGGACGAGTCGGACGAGTCGGACGAGGCGGACGAGGCGGACAGGGCTGACAGGTTAGCTTCGGTCCGTCCAGTCCGTCCCGTCAACTTACCCCAGCCTCTTCTCCATCAGCAGCCACGCCCGCCCGCCGAGGTAGTCGTCCCGCAGCATGACGCGGTGCCAGCCGAGCGCCGACAGGAGACCCTCGGCGCCGAGGTCGTCGGTCCAGAACTCTGCCAGATGGGCACCTTCTTCGGTGGCGCGGAGTTCTAACGCGGCCAGCAGCCGGTGGGCATGGCCCTGGCTGCGCTCGGCCGGCGCGATGCCAATCTCGATGAGCTGGGCGACGCCGCCCCGGAGGGAAAATCGGAGCCCGCCGATCCAGTCGCCGATCTCGTTGCTCAGCACCAGATAGCGGTCGTCGGACGGGCCGATGGAGGACTCGCTTCCGTCGCTCTCCAGCAGCTCGTGGAACCAGTGGCCGAAATCGTCGTCCTGGCCGATTTCCCGAATGATCAGTTCGCTCATAGTTCAGGAACCCGCGTTTCGGTCTGAATGTTTCCCGCTCGTCCCGCTGGATGCATTATTGGTGCCGGGCGGCGGTCGTGCCGTGCCCGCGCACATGGGGGAGATGTGATGAGCGACGCAACAGACACACGCCACGCCGTGGCCCGCTGCATCTTCTGCGGGCGGCTCAACCGGGTGAACATGGCCCGACTGGCCGACAAGCCGACCTGTGCCGAGTGCCACAAGCCGCTCAGGCTCGACCGGCCCATCAAGGTGACGGATGCGGACTTCGAGAAGGTGATCCAGGGGAGCACCGTGCCGGTGCTGGTGGACTTCTACGCCGACTGGTGCGGGCCCTGCCGGATGATGGCGCCCACGCTCGACAGCTTCGCCACGGCCCGGACTGGCCGGGTGCTGGTGCTCAAGCTCGACACTGACGCCAATCCGGCCACGGCCCAGAAGTTCGGCATCCGCGGGATTCCCACGCTCATCGCATTCCGCGGCGGCGCGGAGTCGGGGCGGCATACGGGGCTGGCAGACGAGAGGGTGCTTGAGGGGCTGGTCGGGTGAGCTCTGTCGGGATGGGCAGGATGGGCGGGTGATTACTGGATGGGCGAGATGGGCTGGATGGGCGGGTGATGTCAGGCGAGCTTCGACCTGCCCATCCTGCCCATCCTGCCCATCCTGCCCATCCTGCCCATCCCGTCAGAATGCCCATCCCCCCGACACGCTCACCTCCACCCCATCCGGACCCTGCGCCACGTTGAAGATCGCCGTGTTGCCGCGGAGCAGGCGCAGCACCAGCCCACCGCCGCCCG
>DASSOW010000162.1:0-13551 GCA_035700175.1 Gemmatimonadales bacterium
AAGCGGGGAACCAGTGCAGGCCCACCGCAAAGACCAGAATGAGCAGGAGCCCCACCCAGTAGACCGGGAACGAGACCCCCGCGTACGCCAGCAGCGCGAATAATCGGTCACCCAGCCCGCCCGCCTTCCACGCGCCGAACACCCCGATGGAAATCCCCAGCACAATTGCGAACAGCATCGCCGCGCCCGCCAGCGTGAGCGTGGCGGGGAAGCGTTGCATCAGGTCCTTGATGATCGGGCGGTTGGTGATGTAGGAGCGGCCCAGGTCGCCCTTGGCCACCTGCACCACGTAGCGGCCGAACTGCACCGGCACCGGATCATTCAGGTGCAGCTCGGCGCGGAGCCGGGCCATGGTGGCGCTGTCGGCGCGTTCGCCGACCATCGCCTGCACCGGATCGCCCGGCGCCACGTAGAGAAGGAGGAAGGTGACCACCAGCACGCCGAACAGCGTCGGCACCAGCAGCAGCAGTCGAACAAGCAGGAAACGTCCCACTACGGCGTGATCTCGGCGTCAACCCATCGCTGGCCGGTGAAGACTGCCGGCGGCACCCAGCCGCTCAGCCCTTCCTGCGTGACCCACATGTCCTCGGGGAACCAGAGGAAAATCCATGGCGCCAGGTCAAAGATGCGCTGGTCGGCCTCGCGGGCGAGCCGGGCCTTCTCGCCTTCGTCGAGGGTGGTGCGCAGTGCCGTCGTGAGGCTGTCCACCATGCGGTCGCTCAGGCGGGCGTAGTTGCCGCCCGGTCCCGTGTTCACGCTGTTGAAGAGCGGGTACGTAAAGTTTTCCGGATCGGGATAGTCGGCGTACCAGTCGCCCAGGTAGAGATCGGTCTCGCCGGCGCGCACGGCAGCCCGCACGCTGGTGGCATCGCGTTCCACGATCTCCACCTTCACGCCGATGGCAGCGAGTTCCTGCTGGATGCTCTGCGCCACGCGGGCAAACTCGGTGCGCTGCGAGCGCCAGAGCTTGAGCGAGAAGCCGTTGCCGTAGCCCGCCGCCTTGAGCAGGGCGCGCGCCGAGTCCGGGTTGTAGGGATAGGGCTTGCGGCCCTTGTCATAGCCGTCGATCCCGGGCGGAATGGCACCAGCGGCGTGCACTCCTCGTCCGGCCAGGATGGTCTTGAGGATCGTCTCGACGTCCACCGCCATGTTGAGCGCCTTCCGTACCCGCACGTCCTTGAGCGGTCCCCGCGTGGTATTGATCGAGACGTACCAGCTGCGGATGGCGGGGCGGCGCTTGATGCGGTCGGCGGCGGAACCGGTCCAGCGAGCGGTTTCGCTGTAGGGAACTTCGAGCACGCTGAGGTTCCCGGTCTCGAAGTCAGCGGCCTGCGTCGCGGTTTCCGGAATGATGCGAATGGTGAGCGTGTCGGACTTGGCCTTCGTACCCCAGTAGCTGTCGTTCCGCGCCAGTACCAGGAGGTTGTCATGGGTCCAGCTCAGCAGCTTCCACGGCCCGCTGCCCACCGGATGCTGGGAGAAATCGGACGGCGTGGGCGTGGGCACCACTGCCGCCACCGGCATGGCCAGGAACTTGGGGAAGATGTTGAGCGGACGATCGAGCGTGAAGATGACGGTGCTATCATCCCGCACCTGCAGCCCTGCCAGCGTGCTCGCCTTGCCATCTGCGTAGGCCCGGGCGCCTGAGATCGGCTCCAGCGGCCACTGCCGGCCACGGCTGCCGGGCGCGAGCGCGCGGAGGATCGATGCTTCCACATCCCTGGCGGTGAGCGGCCGGCCATCGCTGAACGTGACGCCGCCCCGGAGATGGAAGGTGTAGTGGAGCCCGGTGGAATCGGCCTCCCAGCGGGTGGCGAGTCCCGGCACCAGCCGGCCATCCACGTCGTACTGGACCAGGTTGTCGAAGATGGTGGTGACGACCTCGCCTGACTGCACGTCGGTGGAGAGGGCGGGGTCGAGCGTCACGGGATCGGCCGAGAGGTAGTAGCGCAGCGTGGTGCTGGCGGAGCCGTGGTCGCCGCAGGCGGCGATTCCGGCCAGCGCAACCAGCCCCAGCAGGTGCAGTGGACGCATAGACGTTCAGGTTCCCGGCGGTGCGGCGAGGGGGGTGGGGCGTCAAAAAGTTGACACCACGACGTAAGTTGCTCAAAATACCGTGCTTACAGAATGTCGTCAACGACGGTTTGCGCGGTTCCGCGCTGGCCCCGGGGAGGCGCGTGCGTTCGTTTTTTCGTCACTGGCAGGCGCCTTCGGTCGCCCGCCGGGCGTCATGGGTCCTAGTCTCATTGTCGCTGGTCCTGCTCGGGACCGGGCGGGACGCGCGCGCGCAGGAAAACGGCGACCTCGTGGTCCGCAAGCTCTCCTTCGATGGCAACCATGCCATCTCGGATGACGTGCTCGCCGCCAGCATCGTGACCACCAACTCGGCCTTGCTGGCCCGGAGCCCGATCTTCCGCTGGATGGGGCTGGGCGAGAAGCGCTATTTCAACCAGGTCGATTTCGAGCGAGACGTCTTCCGCATCGCGGTGCTGTACCGCAAGAGCGGCTACCCCGACGTGGTGGTCGACACGCTGGTGCGTCGCACGCCCGGGGACATCTTCCTGACGTTCAAGATCACCGAGGGCGAGCCGATCCGGGTGCAAGCGTTCGAGGTCAACGGGCTCGATTCGTTGCCGGACGAAGTGCGCCAGGAGGTGACCGTCGACTTGCCCATGCAGGCGGGCGATGTCTTCAGCCGGATCGTGATGCAGGCGGCGGCTGACACCATCCGGTACCGGCTGGAAAACCGGGGCTATCCGTCCGCCGACGTGCTGGTGAGCTACATCCTTCGCACCACCGAGCGACAGGCATCGGTAACGCTCGACGCGGTGCCCGGACAGCACGCGGTGGTGGGCAGCGTCAACGTGACCGGCACCGAGCGCACCACGCCAAGGACCGTGGTGTCGTTGCTGACCGCGCGCCCCGGCGAGGAGTACGCGCGGGACGATCTCTTCGAGAGCCAGCGCAATCTGTACAACAGCGACCTCTTCCGCCTTGCCTCGGTCAACCTCGATACCACCCGGTTCGTCCCCGGCTCCGACTCGGTGCCGCTCCTGGTGCAGGTCGCCGAGGCAATGCCCCGGCGGGCCCGCGCCTCGGTGGGCTACGGCACTACCGACTGCCTGCGCGGCACCGCCGGCATCACCTTCCGGAATTTCCTGGGCGAAGGGCGGCTGCTCGACCTCTCCACTCGCGTGGCCAAGATCGGCGTGGGCTCGCCCACCGACTGGGGACTCGACAAGACCATCTGTCACCCCGTGGCTGACGACACCATTGGCTCCAGCAAGCTCACCTACAATGTGACCGCCACGCTGCGTCGTCCCGCCTTCCTCTCGCCCAACAATACTGCCGTCATCTCGGCGTACGCCGAGCGGCGCAGCGAGTTCAAGGTGTACCGGCGCCAGGAGTTCGGCGCCAGCGTGGGCATCAATCGCGAGACGCCGGTACATCGGCTCCCGCTGTCGCTCACCTACAATCTCTCGCTCGGCCGCACCGAGGCGTCGCCCTTTGTATTCTGCGCCTTCTTCAATGCCTGCAACCCGGGTGACGTCAGTTTCCTGAGCCAGCGGCGCCGCCTCGCGACCGTCAGTGCCACCGGCGCCATTCCCCGCTCCAACAATCCGATTGACCCCACGCGGGGCTTCGTGGCGAGCGGCGAAGTCACCGTCGCGTCGCGCTTCATCGGTTCCGACCCGGTGCAGCAGTTCACCCGCGTGGTGGGCGACTTTGCCTCCTACCACCCGATCGGCCGCAGCCTGGTCTTCAGCTGGCACGTGCACGGCGGCGCGATCTTCTCGCCGGTGGAGCTGGCCCGGTCGCTGTCGCGGTTCGTCCCGCCGGAGGAACGCTTCTTCGCCGGCGGTCCCAGCGACATTCGTGGCTTTCCCCGCAACCTGCTCGGCCCCGTGGTGTATGTCACCACCCGCAGCCATCTCGAGGCGATGGCCGACTCCGGCCTCCCGCTCAACCAGGACTCGGTGCAGATCTTTCCCACCGGCGGCAACACGATGGCGGTGGCCAACGTGGAACTGCGGATGCCGTCACCCGTCTTTGGCGAACGGATGCGGCTCGCCGCCTTCGTGGATGCCGGCACCATGTGGGAGCGGGGGGTCACCTCGTCGCGCATCGTGGTGACCCCGGGCTTTGGCCTCCGGATCGCCACCCCGCTGGGGCCGGCTCGTCTCGATATCGCCTACAATCCGCGGGGTCTCGCGCCGGGCCAGTTCTTCATCGTGGAGCCGGACAACTCGCTCACCCGCGATGCCACGCGCACGCCGTACAAGCCCCCCGGCTACGGGTACGCGGTGCACTTTGCCGTCGGGCAGCCGTTCTGAGATGCGTCGACGAGTCGCGCGGTTCGTCTTCGTCTTCCTGCTGGGCACCATCGCCACGGTGCTCGGCGTGCTCGCGTCGCTCATCCTCACGCCGCCAGGCCGGGACCTGCTCGCGCGCGCGGTATCGGACCAGCTGAACAACGTGGTCAATGGCAGCATCACGGTGCGGAGCATCTCGGGCTCTTTCCTCTATGACCTGACGCTGCAGGACATGGAGGTGCGTGACACCCAGAATGTGCTGCTGGCGCGGGTGCCGCGCGCCCGCGTGGGCTACTCGCTCACCCGGCTCCTCTCGGGCGACATCGTGCTCACCCGGCTGGCCCTGGACCAGCCGGAGATCCACATCATCCAGCACCACAACGGCGTGATGAACTACGCCGACATCCTGCGGCTGGGGCAGGGAAAGAAGGGCGGCACGCCGCCGCTGGTCGAATTCCACGACGTGCAGGTCAACGACGGGACGCTGACGATCGCCTTTCCGTGGCGGCCGGATACATCGTGGAGCAGGACGCAGCTCGACAGCGCCGTTGCCGACCAGCGAAACCATCCCGGGCGCATCCTCAATTCCACCCAGGAAGGGTATCGCCGGGTCATCGAGCTGGATCACCTCACCACGGTGCTCTCGCGGCTCCAGATTTCGACGCCCGAGCGCAAGCCCTTCACGCTCGACCTCGATTCGCTGGCTGCGAAGGTGAATGACCCCGGCGTCACCGTCACCGACCTGCGGGGTCGCGTCGTCATCCGGGGGGACAGCGCGATTTTCAGCCTGGAGCGCGGCGCGCTGCCCAATACCGAGGTGGCTGGCGGCGGTGCCGTCACCTGGCCCAACGACACGCTGCTGTTCGATTTCCAGCTGGAAGCGCCCCGCGTGAGCCTCAGCGACCTGCTCTGGGTCTCACCCGATTTTCCGCCATTCATCGGGACCGGCACCATGGCGGCCAAGTCGGAGACCGGACTCCGCACCGCGTACGACCTGCGCCAGCTCAGCCTGCACCACGGCAACCAGCGCGTGACCGGCCACCTGGTAGCCCTGCAGGACAAGGCCCGCGGCGTGGGCTTCCGTGACATGGACCTGATGCTGCGCAACTTCGACCTCGACTACGCCCGCGCCTACGCCGATTCGCTCCCCTTCTATGGCACCGTCTCCGGCTCGCTCTCGGGTGAGGGCTGGCTCGACCGGATGCGCATCGCCGCCGACTGGGACTACGTCGACACCAAGGTGCCCGGCAATCCGGTCAACGCCATTGTCGCCGAGGGCGTGGTGGGCTTCGACAAGCGCACCGGGCTCTATTTTGACAACCTGCACCTGCGTGATTCCGACATCGACCTCGCCACCGCCAGGCGTCTCGCGCCGGCCGTGGTGGTGCCGGGGCGCCTCAACGCGGTCGGGACCCTCAACGGCCCCATGCGCAACGTGACGTTCGTGGGGACGGCGCGGCATCACGACGGCGCGCGGCCGGTGAGCCGATTCGAGGGCCGAGTGCACCTCGATACCAGGGGGGACGTGCTCGGCGTCGGGCTCGACGTCCAGCTCCAGCCGCTCTCGTTCGAGGGAATCCGCCGTGGATTTCCCTCGCTCCTGAGCAAGGGCGAGGTGAGCGGCCACCTGGCCATGGACGGCACCCTCGAGCGCATGCACGTGGATGCCGATGTGTCGGGTGACATCGGCGCGCTCACGGCGCAGGGCATCGTGACGATGCGCCCGCCGCGCTGGGGGGCCGACGGCCTCAGGGTGCGCTTCCGCAACCTCGACCTCGCGGCACTGCGGGGCAGCGGGCCCGCCACCGCGCTGAACGGCGAGGCAGTCGCCACCGGCAGCATCGATACGCTTCGTGCGCCTGAGGGCTCACTCCAGCTGGCCCTGCAGCGCAGCCGCATCCGCGAATGGAATCTCGACACGCTGTTCACCACGCTCGCCGTGCGCGACAGCGTGATCGGGGTGGACACGCTCTACACCGAATGGCAGGGCGCACGCGCCGGCGGCTCGGGCACGCTGGGCTGGACCGCGCCCCATACCGGCACCATGTCGTTCCATCTCGCCGCCGACAGCCTGGTGGCCTTTGATTCGCTGCTGCTCGCCATGACGAAGCAGACCCGCGACTCGGCCAAGACCTTCCAGCTACCGCTTGCCGGCAGCGCCACCGCCGCGGTCACTCTCGGCGGGCACCTCGACTCGCTCAACATGCTGGGCTCGTTTGACGCGCGGGACCTGGCCTTCCAGGGCTACCGCGCGCCGAGACTCACGGGCACCTTCGCCTCCGGCGGTGGCGACCAGGGTGCGCTCAAGGTCGCCATTCAGGCCGACACCCTGACGGCCCAGGCCGACTCCCTGCCGTCGTCGGTGTGGACCTTCCACGAGCTCACCGCCTCGGTGGATGGCTACACCGATTCGCTCGGGTGGGTCGTGGGCAGCGGAATCGGGAATGGCCCCAGGGTGGACGGAGCCGGATGGTGGTCGCGCCGGCACGAGCGCACCGTGCTCGGGCTGGACTCCCTTCATGCCGATCTCGTGACCCGGCCGTGGCGGCTGCTGGCACCGGCCACGGTGGTGCTGAGCGACAGCGCGCCGCTCATCGACTCGCTTGAGCTGGCCGCGGTGGACCGGAGCGGCTCGGTGCGGCTCGCCGGCCGGCTGCCGTTCGACGGTCCCGGCAATCTGACGGTGGATGCCTACGGACTCGAGCTCAAGGGGCTGTACGCGCTGGGCGGCAAGGACACCACCGGCGTCAAGGGCGCGGTGGGTGCCAACATCCAGCTTGCCGGCACCGCGCGCGAGCCCGAGGCCACCGGCGGCTTCTCGCTGTCGGGCCTCGAGTTCGGCGAATCGAAGCTTCCCTATGTCGAGGGTATCTTCAACTACGGCGAGCGGCGCCTCGACGCCAACCTGCAGCTCTGGCGTACCGGCATCCCCATCATGCACCTCAATGCCCACCTGCCGATCTACCTGGGGCTGGGTGACAGCATCAAGAGTCGTCGCCTCGATGGCCCCGTGACCGTGCGTGCCGTGGGTGACAGCGTGAACCTCGCCATCATCGAGGCGTTTCTGCCGGCGGTGCGGCGGGTGCACGGGTTGATGAGCGCCAACCTCGCGGTCTCCGGCACCTGGAAGTCGCCGACGCTGCAGGGATTCGTGAGCCTCCGCGATGGCGGCATGTACCTGCCCGCGCTCAACGTCACGTGGGACTCCATCACCGGCCGCGCCGATTTCGCCGGCGACTCCGCCATCGTTGAGAACGTGCGGATCGCGAGCGGTGACGGCGGCGTCATGGCGATCAACGGCAGCGTGCGGCTGCAGGAGCTCTCCCGGCCGATCCTCAACCTCGACGTGCTGGCGCGGCGCTTCCGCGCCATCGATTCGCGCAACTTCCTGGCGCTCACCGCCTCAGGCCGGCTCCAGCTGAAGGGCCCGTTCTATGGCGCCACGCTGACCGGCGCCGGCGTGGCCGATGCCGGCGTGCTGTACTTTGCCGACCTGATCAACAAGCAGGTGGTAGACCTCGAGGATCCCTCCAACCTGGACCTGCTCGACACCCTCGCGCTGCGCCGCCGCAACCTGGGCGAGGGATTCCAGAGCCGCTTCATGGATGAGTTGAGGATCCAGGATTTCAACCTGCGGATGGGCAGCGACTTCTGGCTGCGCTCCAGTGAGGCCAACATCAAGCTTGCGGGCGACGTGCGCACCAACAAGGTGCGGAAGGAATACCGCCTGGACGGCACCCTCGAGGCAGGGCCCGGCAACTACACCCTGAAGATCGGCCCCGTCTCGCGTGACTTTACCGTGCAGCGCGGTAATGTGACATACTTCGGCACGCCGGACCTCAACGCTGCACTCGACATCACCGCGGAGCACACCGTGCGGTCGGCGAGCGGGCAGGACGTGCCCGTCATCGCCCACATCGGCGGCACGCTGCGCCGGCCCGACCTCGACCTGCGCTCCGATCCCACGGTGCAGCCGCCGCTGTCGGAGGTGGACCTGGTGAGCTACCTGATCCTGGGCGTGCCGGCCAGCCAGGCCCAGTTTGGCAACCAGACCCTGGTGAACAACACGGCATCGATGCTGACCAGCGCCATCTCCAGCGACGTCGAGCGCGCGCTGGTGAACGACATGGGCCTGCCGGTGGACCTGATCGAGATCCGCCCCGTGCTCGCCGGCGGCACGCGCGAGCTGAGCGCCCTGCAGCTCGGCGCCGGCTGGCAGATCGGCGACCGAACCTTCCTCCGCCTGAACGCCGGCTACTGTTCGGCCGACGCGCTCGCGGGATTCGGCGTGAGTCTCGATTACCGGCTGACGCGCGACTGGCGGCTGCAGACGTCGTTCGAGCCGACCTATCGCAGCTGCCGCAGCCTGGGCCGGTTCAGCCCCAACACCGCCTACCAGGTCGGCTTCGACGGCCTGTGGGAGCGGGAATTCTGATGGCGCGGGCGCTGGTCATCACCAATCCCGCGGCATCCCGCACCCGGGACCGCACGGTGAGCGCCATCATGGCCGCATTTCGCAGCGGCGGCTGGCAGGCGGAGGCGCTCGCCACCGGCGGTACCGGTGACGCGCGCCGGCTCGCCGAGCAGGGAGTGGCGGCTGGCGTGGATGTCGTGGCCGTTTTTGGCGGTGACGGCACTACCATGCAGGCGGCTGCAGCGCTGGTGGGCAGCGATACTGCCCTCGGCGTCATCCCGGGCGGTACCGGCAATCTTCTTGCGGGCAACCTCCGGATTCCCATGTCGCCGGTGCGCGCGACCCAGGCCATCGTGCGCGGCCAGGAACGGCGCATTGACCTCGGGCGGATGGAGCGGGGTGCGGAGACCCAGTACTTCGCCGTGGCGTGCGGAGCCGGCTATGATGCGCGCGTCATGGCGGCCACCAACGCGGCGCAGAAGCGCCGGTGGAAGTTCGCTGCCTACGTCGCCACCACCATCCGGCTCCTCGACCAGCTGCGGCCGTCGCACCACGTGATCACGGTGGACGGACAGACCCACGAGACCGACGCGGCCATGCTCATCGTGGCCAACTGCGCCGAAGTGATCCCGCCGCTGGTGCGCTTCAAGTCCGGCATCCAGCCCGATGACGGCCTGCTGGACCTGATCGCTGTCCGCGCTTCCAACTTCAGCGAGAGCGTACGCGCGGTCTGGCACCTGGTGAGTGAAGCGCCCAGCCGTGGCCGCAACGAGTTCGTCGCCTATGGCCAGGGCAGGGAAATCACGGTGGCGAGCACGCCGGCCGAGCCGGTGCAGCTGGATGGCGAGCCGCACGGCGAGACGCCCTTCACGGCGACAGTGCTGCCGGGGGCGCTGAAGGTGATGATCGGGAACGACCGAAAATCGCGGTTTGGACACGAGACTCGGGACGCGAGCCGCGCGTCTCGAGTCCCGCGTCCCGAGTCCAGGTAACGGAGCCCCCATGGCAGACTCAGTACTCCTCATTGACGACGACGTTGATGTCCTGCGCGCCATCGGTGCGTACTTCGAGCGACTCGGCTACGAAGTCACGCGCGAGCTGAGCGGCGAGGCAGGACTCGCCACCTTCGACCGCCTGCGGCCGGAAGTGGTGATCCTCGACCTCGGCCTGCCCGGCATGGACGGCATGGAGGTGCTGGAGCACATGCGACAGCGCGGCGCCGCCGTCATCCTGCTCACCGGACAGAGCGATCTCGAGACGGCCGTGCGGGCCATGCAGCTCGGGGCGGAGAACTTCCTCACCAAACCGGTGGACATGGCTCACCTGGCCGCCGCTACCGAGCGCGTCGCCGACAAGGTGCGACTCAAGCGCGTCAACGAGACGCTGGTGATGCACGAGGCGCCGGCCGGCCGCGGGCTCGACTCGCTCGGCGGCTCCGGCCAGATGATCGAACTGGCCCATCAGGTGGGACTCCTGGCCCAGAGCGACCGGACCACCGTGCTCCTCACCGGCGAGAGCGGCACCGGCAAGGGCTGGGTCGCGCGCATGATCCACGACCTGGGCCCCAGGGCGCGCGAGCCGTTCGTCGAGGTCAATTGCGCCGGCCTCAACGCCACCTTCCTCGACAGCGAGCTGTTCGGTCATGAAAAGGGCGCCTTCACCGACGCCAAGGACCGGAAGCAGGGCCTGTTCGAGATCGCCGACCGCGGCACCATCTTTCTCGATGAGATCGGTGACCTCGCCCCCGAGCTCCAGCCCAAGCTGCTGAAGGTGCTGGAGACCAAGACCTTCCGGCGACTGGGTGGGACCCGCGAGCTCACGGTGGACGTGCGGCTCATCGCCGCCACCAACCGCGACCTGCACGACCTGGTGGAGCAGGGACGCTTCCGCGAGGATCTCTACTACCGGCTGAGCGTCATGCCGCTCCGGCTGCCCGCCGTGCGCGACCGCGCCCGCGAGGACCGGCTCGCGCTCATCACGCGTATCCTTGCCGACCTCCGCCGGCAGCTGCCGGGCGGCCCGGAAGGGCTCACCACCGAAGCGGTGGAGCGGCTGCTGCAGTACAACTGGCCCGGGAACGTGCGCGAGATGCGCAACGTGCTGGAGCGCGCGCTCATCCTGGGGCGGGGCACCGCCATGCTCAGCGTGGAGCACCTGCCCGGTGAGTTCCGCGCCCGCCCGGGCCCGGGCGACCGCCGCCACACGCCCCTCAGTCTCGAGGACCTGGAGCGGCAGCACATCGATCGCACGCTCAAGCACCACGCCGGCAATCGCACGCGAGCCGCGATGGAACTTGGCATCTCACGCGCAACGCTGATCAACAAGATCAAGCGCTACAGCATCACCGGCTGAGGCACACCATGGCCGACGACAACCAGAAGCGAGACCTCCCCGCGGAGCGCGATGCCATGCGCTGCCGCGCCTGCGGCAATGAGGAACGCGCCTCCGAGGGGTATCCCTGCGAGCGCTGCGGCACCTTCATCTGCCTGATCTGCACCTTTCGCGGCGTGACGCTCTGCGCCGACTGCCAGCGGCTGGGCACCAGCGCGTGACCGACGCCGTCGTTGTGATTTCGGCGCTCGCCCCCGTGATGGCCGAGCCGTCGGTGCGAGCCGAGCAGGTGACCCAGATGCTCATGGGCGAGACCGCGGGCGTCACCGGCCGGCAGGGCGAGTGGCTCGCCATCCGGCGGGAGATCGACGGCTACACCGGCTGGCTGAACTCCGGCTACGCGCGCGAGCTGCCAGCCGCCGAGGCCGCGTCATGGCGTGAGGCCGCGGGCGCGCTGAGCGACGGCGCCCAGCTCACGATCGGACGCGATCTCGTGCTCGCCCCGCTGGGCGCCCGGCTCGAGCTGGACGACGGCCTCGTGACATTGCCGGACGGCCGGGCAGGACGCCTGCTCAGCGGCACCATCCGCCCGGCAGGCGAGCTCACTGCGGCCGCTCGCACTGCGCCGGCCGAAGTCTGGGCGCTGGAACATTTCGCGGGCACGCCCTATCAGTGGGGCGGGGTGTCGCCGCTTGGCGTGGACTGCTCCGGACTGGTGCAGACCACGTTTTTCATGCGGGGCCTCAGCGTGCCGCGGGATGCATCGCAGCAGGCAGCGTTCGGCAGCGACGTGCCACTCGATCAGGCCCGGCCCGGCGACCTGCTCTTCTTTCGCAGCGAGTCGGGCGCTGACCGGATCACTCACGTTGCCTTCCTCGCCGAGGGAAACGCCCTGATCCACTCCACGATTGCCTGCGGCGGCGTGGTGCACGAATCGTTTGCGCCTGGCTCACGTGCGGACGCAACCCTGCGTCCTCGGCTGGTGGCGGCGCGGAGGTTTGGCCGGTGACGGCACGGCGGCTGGTGCTCTTTGATATCGATGCGACCCTGCTGCTCACCGCCGGTGCCGGACGCCGGGCCATCACCGCCGCGCTCGCCGAGGAAGTGGCCGATATCAGCGGGTTTCATCAGGTGCATTTCGACGGCAAGACCGATCCCCAGATCATTGCGGAGCTGCTCCACGTTGCCGGCCACGCGCCGCCGCACGACCAGGAACGGGTGCAGGCGCTCTGCCGCCGCTATGTCTCGCTGCTTGAGACCGAGCTGCAGGATCCGGAACCCGGCACGGTGCTCATGCCGGGCATCCGTGAGCTCCTCGCACGGGTGGCCGACGCTCCGTCACTCGTGCCCGGCCTGCTCACTGGCAACCTGGTGGACGGGGCCGTGCTCAAGCTTCGCTCGGCCGGTCTCGACCCGTCCAGCTTCAAGGTGGGGGCCTACGGCAGCGACAGCGCCCACCGTGCTGACCTCCCGGCAATTGCCGCCGAGCGGGCGCGACCGTTCTTTGCCGGCCGCGCGCCCACCGGTCACGAGGTGGTGATCGTGGGCGACACGCCGTCGGATATTTCCTGTGGCGCGTCCATCGGCGCGCGGGCCATTGCCGTCGCGACCGGCCGCTGGTCGCGAGCCGACCTGCTCGCCTGCGGTCCCTACGCGGCGTTCGAGGATCTCTCCGACACCGAAGCGGTCCTGCGCGCCATCGTGGAGTAAGCG
This sequence comes from Gemmatimonadales bacterium, assembly GCA_035700175.1. Lineage (GTDB taxonomy): Bacteria > Gemmatimonadota > Gemmatimonadetes > Gemmatimonadales > GWC2-71-9 > CAMLHP01. The sequence goes on from DASSOW010000162.1 coordinate 12,772, forward strand.
TGGCAACGGAACTGGAACTCAAGGCGGTCGTCGGAGACGTGGACGCGCTGCTCCTGCGCCTCCGCGCCGCCGGTGCGGAGCTCTCCTTCAGCGGCCTCATGCATGACCGCCGCTACGACCGTGACGGCGCGCTGGCCGCGCGCGGGGAAGTGCTCCGGGTGCGCACCTTTGCCGCGGCCGACGCACCGCCGCGGGTCGTGCTGGGATGGAAGGGGCCGGTCAGCACCTCGCCTGACGGCTACAAGCAGCGTGAGGAGCATGAATGCCAGTGTACCGGGGCATCGCCCGCGGACATCCTCCCGCGCATCGGATTTTCGGTGGTGCATGCAATTGACCGCTGGGTGGACCAGTTCGCGCTGGCCAATACCATGATTCGTGTCGAGACCTATCCCAGGATGGATATGCTGGTGGAAGTGGACGGCACGCCGCACGCCATTGAGAGCGCCATCGCGCTCATTGGCATCCCGCGCAGTGCTTTCACGGCCGAGTCGCTGGACGCATTCGTGGAGCGTTTCGAGCGGCGCACCGGCGAGCGTGCGGTGCTCGACAGCAGCAGCATCGCTCCGGAGGCGCTGCCATGGTCCGGCTGAGCGAGGCCGCCATTCCCGAGCTCGGGCCCCTGCTGGGACGGCTCGCCGAGCCGGCGGGCGCCACCCGCGGCGTGGTGCCGCTGGACGACATCCGGCTCCAGCTGGTGTCGGACCTGTTCGAGCTGGGTGGTGCCGCGCGCTCGTTCGCCGAGTCGGGTGACCTCGCCTCCGCCGCGCAATCGCTCAACCG
>DASSOW010000163.1:0-3404 GCA_035700175.1 Gemmatimonadales bacterium
CATGGCCTCGGCATGCTGTACCTCTTCCTGGTGAGCGTGCCGATGCAGATCCCCGCGGCACTCATCACCATGGCCGACGAGCCGCTGTACCAGTGGTATGTGCAGGCCCCGCGCACATTCGGTCTCACCCCGCTGGAAGACCAGCGCATCGGCGGGCTGCTCATGTGGATCCCGGGAAACCTCTGGATCTTCGGCGCCATCGCCGTGCTGTTCTTCCTGTGGAACCGGGAGCAGGAGCGGGACGATGTGCGGGAGGTGCGGGCGGGGGCAATGGTACAGGGCATGAGGCTTGGGGCATAGGGCATGAGACCCCACACCCCACGCCCCAGGCCCTAGCCCAACCATGCGACCGCTTCGCGCCTGCGGCGCCCTCCTGCTGCTCTTCCCAGTGTCCCTCGCCGCCCAGGCCGCCCGCACGCCCGACTTCGACGCGCTGGCCAGGGAAGCGACGACCTGGCTGGCGGACTACCTGAAAATCGAGACGGTCAATCCGCCGGGGAACGAACTGGCGGGCGCGCAGTACCTGCAACGTTTGCTGGCGAAGGAAGGGATCGAAAGCCGGATCTATGAGTCGGCTCCCGGGCGGGGGAACATTTACGCCCGGCTCAAGGGCACGGGCAAGGCGCGGCCGATCATCCTGCTGCATCACATCGACGTGGTACCGGTGGATTCCACGGGCTGGACCCTTCCGCCCTTCAGCGGGGAGATACGCGACGGCTATCTCTACGGCCGGGGCGCGCTGGATGACAAGGGCTCCGGCATCGTGGACCTTGCGGTGCTGGTGGCGCTCAAGCGGCGCGGCGTCCCGCTCTCGCGCGACGTGATCCTCATCGGGAATGCCGATGAGGAAACCAGCTCGACCGGCGCCAACTGGTTTACCACCGAGCACGCCGACCTGGTGCGCGACGCCGAGTTCCTGATCAACGAAGGAGGCGACAACCGGGCGGACTCCGCCGGCCACACCGTGTACTACGGGCTCGACGTGACCGAGAAGGTGCCGTCGTGGATCCGACTCACGGCCCATGGCACCGGCGGGCATGGGTCCATGCCGACCGCGGACAATCCGGCGGCGCGGATCGCACGGGCGCTTGGACGACTGGCGGCATGGGAGACGCCGGTGACGCTCACACCGCCGGCCGAGAGTTTCCTCAAGGCCGTGGCGCCCATGGAAAAGGATCCTCGGCACCGCGGCTGGCTGGCCGACCCGGCTCGGGCCCTGACAGACTCAGCCGGGCGTGCCTGGCTGCTGTCCGATCCCTACCGCAATGCCATTCTCCGGAATACCGTGTCTGTCACGGTCATGCAGGGCTCCAACAAGACCAACATCATTCCGTCCCGCGCCTCCGCTGAAGTCGACATCCGGCTCCTGCCGGGCGTCGACCACGACACCTTTCTCGCCGATGTGGGGCGGGTGATCGATGATTCGCTGGTCGAGGTGACCCTGCTCTCGGCGCGGAGAAGGGCGACCAGTGCGCCGCTCAACGGGGCGCTGGTGGATGCGCTCCGTGCCACGGTCGAGGCGATGGATCCGGGCGTGCCCATCACCACGCCGATGCTGACCGGCTTCACGGACAGCTACTATTATCGTCGACTGGGAATCGGGGCGTATGGCATCGATCCCTTCCGCCTCACCGAGCGCGACATCGAGACGGTGCACGGCAACGACGAGCGGGTGAGTCTCAAGAACATTCGTTTCGGGGTGGAGTTTTTTTATCGAATCGTGGAGAGCGTGGCGCGGTAGGGGCTAGGGGCTAGGGACTAGGGTTGTAAGACGAACACCCGTCCTTCACCCCTAACCCCTAGTCCCTGATCCCTAACCCCTAACCCGTAACCCCTAGCCCATGCCCCACACTCCCAACACCGATCACCGCCTCCTCGCCATCGGGGCCGCGCTCGCGGGGCTTGGCGTCATCATGGGCGCCTTCAGCACGCATCTTCTGCGTGGGCGGCTCGAGCCCGACATGCTGGACGTGGTGCGGCTGGCCGCGCAGTACGAGCTGCTGCACGGCATCGCGATCGTCGCGGTGGCCGGTGCCATGTCGCACTTTCATCGCGCCCGGCTCCGGGCTGCCTGCTGGCTGTTCATTGCCGGGATCGTGCTGTTTTCGGGAAGTCTCTACGCGCTGGGACTGACGGGCACGGGTGCCTTCGGGGCAATCACTCCCCTGGGCGGCCTGGCGTTCATTGCTGGGTGGGTCATGGTGGTGTTGGGCGCGAGGCCCCGAGAAAAGGCGGCGCAGAAAGAGTGAATCCGCAGATTCCACAGATTACGCAGATTGATCCGGCCCCTTACCGACGCCGTATCCTGAGGGCAACATCGGCACAATCGGCGTAATCTGCGAAATCTGCGGATCGATATCTGCGGATCGAGATCGGGAGGCTAGTGGGGCGGACGCAAGCCGCCCCTGCACGGGCCTGTTGAGATCAGGTTGCTAGCCCGCGTCCTGTCCGCCCCGCCCGCCTTGTCCGTCCTGTCCGTCCTGAACCGCCATTCCCATCGCGTGATACCCGTTGTCCACGTACACCACGGTGCCGGTGATAGCGGCGGCGAGCGGGCTCGCGAGGAAGGCCGCCGTGTGGCCCACATCATTGGCCTCAAGGCGGCGGGTGAGCGGTGAGTTGGCCTCCGAGTACTTGATCATCGTGTCAATGAACCCGATGGCGCTTGCGGCGCGGGATGCCCAGGGCCCGGCGCTGATGGTGTTGATCCGCACGCCCCAGCGGCGGCCCGCCTCGAAGGCCAGCGTCCGGGTGTCCGACTCCAGCGCGGCCTTGGCCGACGACATTCCGCCACCATAGCCGGGAATGACACGCTCGCCGGCCATGTAGGTGAGCGAGAGAAACGAGCCACCCTCGCGCATCATCGGCGCGAGCGTGCGCACGAGCGAGATATTGCTGTACGCGCTCACGCTCACCGCCTCGAGGTAGCCCTTCCGGCTGGTGTCCACCAGCTGCTTCCTGACCTCGGGACCGTTGGCCAGGCTGTGCACCACGATGTCGATCCCACCCTCCCCGAAATCTCCCCGCAGCCGCTCGGCCAGCCCCGCGATGGTAAAGTCCCCCCGCTCGGCGTAGCGCTTGTTGCCGCGAATCTCTTCTGGCACGTCGTCCATCGCGTCGAAGGCGGCGTCGAGGGGATAGATCTTCTCGAAGGTCATCTTCCGCCCGTCCGCGAGCGTCATGGACGCGTCCATCTTGCCGCGCTCGAGCAGCTTTTCGAAGATGCCCATGGCCGGGGGCCAGGTACCCACGCAGATGGAAGCACCCGCTTCCGCCAGCGACTTGGCAATGGCGAATCCGAAGCCACCATCATCGGCGACACCGGCCACGAGGGCGCGTTTTCCGGAGAGATCAATTGGAAGCATAGGCCGTAGGGCTTGGGGCTTAGGGCTTAGGGCTTAGGG
>DASSOW010000164.1:0-16706 GCA_035700175.1 Gemmatimonadales bacterium
CATCGATGCGGAACTTGCGCCGATCCCGGTAGCTCATGGTGAAGATGTTGCGGTTAACGGGCGGTCGGGCCTTGAGCTTCCGCTCCACCCCGTCGAGCCCCGCCGCCAGCTGCACCGTGAGCGCCAGGTAGGGATTGCAACTTGGGTCGGGCGTGCGGAGCTCGCACCGCGTCCCGGTGCCGCGACGGTCGGGGATCCGCACCAGCGGCGAGCGGTTCCGCATGGACCAGGCGACGTTCACCGGCGCCTCGAAGCCGGGCACCAGCCGCTTGTAGGAATTGACGAGCGGGTTGGTGATGGCGCAGAAGCCGCGGGCATGCTGCAGCAATCCTTCGATGTAACTCAGCGCCAGCGCGCTCAGGCCGTTCTCCGCCTTCGGGTCATGAAAGGCGTTCTTCCCTTCACCGCGGAAGAGCGACTGGTGCATGTGCATGCCGCTGCCGTTGATCCCCTCGATCGGCTTGGGCATGAACGACGCCACGTAGCCGAAGCGCGAGGCCACGTTTCGCACCACATACTTGAAGGTGGCGAAGTTGTCGGCCGTGACCAGCGCGTCGGCGTAGCGCAGGTCAATTTCGTGCTGGCCCCTCGACACCTCATGGTGCGCCGCCTCCACCTCGATGCCCATGCTCACCAGCTGGTCCACCATCACCCGCCGGATCTCTTCGCCCCGGTCCTTGGGACCGAGATCGAAATAGCTCCCGTCGTCATGGGTGACGGTGGTGACTGCGCCATCGGCCGAACCCTCGAAGAGGAAGAATTCGGCCTCACACCCCGCCATCATGGTGAAGCCGAGCTTCTCCGCCCGCGCGAGCTGGCGCTTGAGGACCAGTCGGGGGCAGCCGCTGAAGGGCGAGTTATCCGGCAGGTAGACGTCGCAGAGCAGCCGAGCAATGCGGCCGCCCTCGTCCTCGTACGGCATGATCCGCAGGGTCGGCAGGTCCGGCTTGAGGAGCATGTCGCTCTCCTCGATCCGGACGAAGCCCTCGATGGACGAGCCATCGAACATGATCTCGCCTTCCAGCGCCTTCTCGAACCGGCTCCTCGGCACTTCCACGTTCTTGTTGATGCCGAGGATGTCGGTGAACTGGAGCCGGAGAAAATCGACCTGGAACCGGTTGATGAGGTCGAGCACGTCGGCCTTGGTGGCACCGGCGAGGTCGGCAGGGAAATCGGTGAGTGTGGGACGGAGATCGCTCATGATAGCCTGGAAACGGGAGCGGGTAATCTCGGACGGGATCGGGAAGGGGGCAAGTTAGGGGTTAGGGAATAGGGGTTAGGGATTAGGGTCGCGCGGCGGAGCTTCCCACTCTCAACCCTAATCCCTAATCCCTAACCCCTAACCCCTAATTACATTCCCCCCATGCCAGACCAGCCACACGCAACCTTCCCGACCTGCCCGGCCTGCGGCCGGCCCGCGGACGGGAAGTTCTGCAGCTCCTGCGGCACCGCCGTCGGTCCCCGTACCTGTGCCGCCTGTGGCGCCGAGCTCTCGGCGCAGGCCCGCTTCTGTCACCGGTGCGGCGCACCCGCTGCCGGCGCCCGGACCTTGGCGCCGACGCCGGCCGGCCGCTCGGAGCGCACCGCCTGGATGGTGGCGGGAGCGGTAGTCATTGCCCTGCTCGCCATCATCGTCTGGAAGATGCTCAGCGGCACGACCGGCGCCCGCGCGCCGGACATGGCCAACGCCGGCAACGCCAACAGCGCCCAGGTCACCCAGGATCCGGGCGGTGGGCTTCCCACCGGGCAGGCACCCGACATCAGCCAGATGACACCAGCCGAGCGATTCCTCCGGCTCAACAACCGGGTCATGCAGGCGGCCACGCAGGGCGACAGCAGTACGGTGATCAACTTCACGCCCATGGCCCTCGGCGCCTACGCCCAGCTCGACACGGTGACGCAGGATGAGCGCTATCACGCCGCCATCCTCAACGCCCAGGTGGGGCGGCTCACCGAGGCGCTGGCGCTGACCGACACCATGCTTCGCGTGACGCCCGGCTACCTGCTGGCTTACGCCGTCCGCGGCGACATCGCGCAGTTCCAGAACGACAGCACCGCCCTCCGCCGGGCCTACGCCGATTTCCTCAAGGCATGGCCCGCTGAAAGCGCCGCTCGGCGGGAAGAGTATGTGGATCACAAGGCCGTGATAGATGATTTTCGGCGTCGGGCGGGAGGGAGCTGAGAGATCACAGCTCACAGCTCACAGCTCACAGCTCTTAACTCTCAACTCTTAACTCCATGCTCATCCACGTAGCCCACAGCCCCGACTCCGACGACGCCTTCATGTTCTACGCGCTGGCTGAGGGGAAACTCGATACCGGCGACCTCCAGTACGTCCACGAGCTCTCGGACATCGAGTCGCTCAACCGTCGCGCCCTGAAGGGTGAGCTCGAAGTCTCCGCGGTGTCCATTCACGCCTATGCCCATCTCTGGCGGACTTACGCCCTCCTGGCGTCGGGCTCGTCCATGGGCGACGGCTACGGTCCGCGTCTCGTGTCCAGGTCGCCGGGGCCCGCCGACCCGCGTGCCGCGCTCAAGGGGAAAAAAGTGGCCGTGCCGGGCACGCTGACGACTGCGTTCCTGGCGCTGCAGCTCTACCAGCCTGACGTCCAGTATGTGGTGGTACCGTTCGACCAGATCGAGGATGCGGTGCACCGCGGCGAGGTGGAAGTCGGCCTCCTGATCCATGAGGGCCAGCTCACCTTCGCCGACGACGGGCTGCACCTGTGGGAAGACTTGGGCGCCTGGTGGATGCGGGAGACCGGCCTGCCACTGCCGCTGGGCGGCAACGTGGTGCGCCGAGACCTGGGTGAGCCGGTCATGCAGCAGATTGCCAGGGACCTGCGGGCCAGTATCGAGTACGGACTGGCCCATCGCGGGCCCGCCCTGAGCCACGCCATGCAGTTCAACCGGGGCATCGGCGACGAGCGCACCGACACGTTCGTGGGGATGTACGTGAACGACTGGACGGTGGACTACGGCGAGCGGGGCCGACAGGCGGTGCGGCTCCTCCTCGACCGGGCTTTCGAGGCGGGACTCATTCCGGAACGTGTCCAGGTGGACTTCGTCGGCTAGCCGGCCGGCCCTCGACTCACGGACAGTGGTTCCCTAGTTTTGGGAACCGATCCCCCTCGCCGCGGAGTCTGCGTGGTCCTGGCTGATGGTCCCGTTGCCGTCCTCGTGGTTGACGACGAGGATTCCATCCGAAGTGCCCTGAAGCGTTTCCTCACCGGAAGAGGCTACGAAGTGCTCACGGCGGCCACCGGTGAGGAGGCCATGGGCGCGCTGCAGCGGCGCAAGATCACCTGCGTCCTGCTCGACGTGAAGCTCCCCGACGGCAGCGGCCTCGACCTTGTGCCCCAGATGCTCCAGGCCGAGCCCAACGCCGCCATCCTGATGCTCACCGCCGTCAACGATGCCACCGCCGCCGCCCTCTGCATGCAGCGCGGGGCCTTTGACTACCTCACCAAGCCGATCGACCTCGACGTGCTGGGCCGTGCCATCCAGCGCGCCCTGGTGCGCCGCTCGGCGAGGATGGAGGACCAGGAGCTCAACCGCTGGCTCAAGGAAGAGGTGGCGGTGCGGGCGGCCGAAGTGCGGGCCGAGCGGGCCAACCTGGAGCGGATCTCGGTTGCGACGCTCGAGGCGCTGGTCAATGCGCTCGAGGCCAAGGACCCCTACCTGCGCGGCCACTCCGCCCGGGTCGCCGACATGGCGGCCTCGATCGCCGCGGAGATGGGCTACGATGATGAAGCCATCGAGCGGGTCCGCACGGCAGGGCGGCTGCACGACATCGGCAAGATCGGTATCCGCGAGGAGATCCTGAACAAGCAGGGCCCGCTCACCGATGAGGAGTATGACCACGTCAAGCAGCACGTGGTCGTCGGATCCCAGATCCTCAGCCCCCTGGTTCACCTGCAGGACGTGATCGTGTTTGTCCGCAGCCACCACGAGCGCTACGACGGCTACGGCTACCCCGATCGGCTGGCGGGTGACGCCATCCCCTTCGGTGCCCGGATTATTGGCGCTGTCGAGATTTACGACGCCCTCACTACCTCACGACCCTACCAGGAGCGCATGCCGCCGGACATGGCGGTCGAGCGGCTCCGCGACCTCGTCGGCACGGTAATTGATCCGGCGGTCCACAAGGCGCTGGAAACGGTGGTCCATCACCGGCCCACGCTCACATTCCTCGACGAAGAGCAGAGCTGACGCCACTCCCCCGGGGCGAAGGCCAAAGGCCCGGACATGAGCCGTCTTGTGCTGATCATTGATGACGATGTCATCGAGCGGGAACTGTTGCAGCGCTGCCTCGCCATGGCGGGCTATCGCGTCCTCACCGCCCCTGGCGGGGAGGCCGGGATGGCCCTGGCCCGGCAGCACCAGCCCGACCTGATCGTGCTGGACGTGGTCATGCCCGGGATGAACGGCTTCCAGACCTGTCGCCAGCTGCGCGCCCTGCCCGAGACGGCTGCCACGCCGGTGCTCATGCTGACCTCCAAGGACCAGGCTACCGACCGTTTCTGGGCTGACGAGGTCGGGGTCAGTGCCTACCTCACCAAGCCGGTTGACGTGACCAGCCTGCTCACCACCGCCCGCGACCTGACGTCGGCGCAATGACGTTTCTCCAGTTCATCCTCTACGCCGCCCTCGCGATGGCGGCCATCGGCACCATCGCGATCCTCATCTGGTTCGGCTACACGGCCTACCTCAACCGGCTCGAACGCCGGCTGGCGGCGCGCAAGGGACCGTATCGCGACCTGGTGGCGGGGCTCGCCTCCCGCGAACGGGAGCTGCTCGAGCCTGCCATTCACCAGCGCGGCTCGCTGCGCGACCTCGAGGCGCTCGAGGCAGTACTCGAGGAGCAGGCGCGCGACGTCGAGGACCGGCCGGCATGGCTGCTCGATGCCTATGACCGGCTGGGCCTGATCGACAAGTACATCGAGCGGCTGCAGCACGCGCGCAAATGGCGGGAACGCGCCTTCGCGGCCGAGCTGCTCGGGCGGGTCGGCAATGCCTCGGCGGTGCCCGCGCTGCTCGAGACGGTGCAGAACACCCGCACCGAGGATGCCGACGTGCGCGAGATCGCCCTTCGTGCGCTGGCCCGCATTGCCGATCCGCGTGCCGTGGCGTCACTGGTCGAGGCGCTGCGCAACGCCGAGGTGTGGCTGGCGCCGCGCATGGCCGACATCCTCACGCGCCACGGCGAGCACGTGGTGCAGCCAATGATCAACTTCCTCGAGGAAGGCGGCCGTCACCACGCCCGCGCCTGGGCGGCCAACATCCTGGGCGACGTGCATGCCCACCGCGCCTTCCCGGTGCTGGTCCGCGCGCTGGGCGATCTCGACGACGAAGTCCGGGCCAAGTCGGCGTACGCCCTCGGCCGCCTGGGCGACCGGCGCGCCACACCCTACCTCCTGGAACACCTGCTCACCGATCCCGCACCCTTCGTGCGGGCCCGCATCGCCGGCGCACTGGGGCAGTTCGATGATCCCGAGGTGATCGAGCGACTGGTGCGTTCCCTGGGCGACCCCGCCTGGTGGGTCCGGATGCGAAGCGTGGAAGCGCTGGAGCAGATCGGCGACCAGGCCGAAGGGCCGCTGCTCGTGGCGCTCGACGATCCCGATCCCGAACTGCGCATCCGTTCGGCGGTGGCGCTGGAGCGGCTGGGCGTGCCCGCCCGTACGGTGCGCATGATCGAGGAGGACGATCGCCCCGAGGAAGCGCGGGAAATCCTGACCAAGTTTGCGGCGGCCGGCGCCCGGGAGCTCCTGGCCGAGCTGCTGCTGCATCCCTCGAGCGCGGTGCGGCTCGCCGTGGTGGCGGCCATTCGCCGCACCGGCCGTCGCGACCTCTCGCGCGAGCTGATCCAGGCCGCCGGCGACAACGACCCGAATGTGCGCGCCGCCGCCTTCGACACGCTGCGCTCGCTGGGGCAGCGCGAGGCGGTGCCGGCCGCGCTCGCGGGCATGGCCGATTCCGATGAAGCCGTGCGTACCGAAGCCGTCCACCTGCTTGGTGATCTCGGCGGCCCTGCGATCACCATGGACCTCAGGAACATGGCCTCGGACCCGGAGGTGGCGGTGCGCGCCGCAGTGGCGCGCGCGCTGGGGCTGGTCGGTGCCAGTGAGGCGTCAGCCGAAATTTCCCGCCTGCTCACCGACCCGGCTGCCTCGGTGCGACACGCCGCCGCCGAAGCCGCGGCCACCGCCAACCTCACGGCCCTCGTCCCCGAGCTGGTGGAACGGCTCAGCGACTCGGAAGACCGGGTACGCGCGGCCGCGGCCGAAGCACTGGGACGGGTCGGCGACGAGAGCGTTGTCCCGTCGCTGGTCCGGACCTATTCCGGTGCATCACCCGAGCTGCGCCAGGCCATCACGGCGGCGGTCGCAACCTTGGCGCCGGATCGGCTCGGTGACCTCCACAAGGCATTGATCGAGGAGAAGGCCAGTCCGGAGACGCGGCTCGGCTTCGTGCGCGCGTTGTCCGATGCGCCGTCGCCCGCTGCAGATGCAGCATTGAGCCAGTTTGCCCGTGACCCGGAACCCGCGCTCCGCGCCGCGGCGATTGCAATTCTCGGTCGTCACCGGAGTCCCGACGCGGCGGCACTGGCGAGCGAAGGACTGGATGATCCCGATGAGACGGTGCGGGCCGGGGCCCTCACCGCGTCCATCCGCCTGGGCGAGACATCGCGCGGCGACCGGATCATCGCCATGCTGGCGCACGATCCCGCCGACGACGTTCGCGAGCGCGCGGCGCTCGCCGCCGGGATCCTTGGCCTGGAGGCAGCGCGGCCCGAACTGGTGCGGGCATGCAGTGGCGCGACGCCGGTGCCGGTGCGGGCAGCAGCCGTGCTGGCGCTTGGCGCGCTGGGCGACGACACCGTCGCCGGTCGTGTCGCCGCCATGCCGGATGACGATGCCGTGCGCGAGCTGCTCCAGACCCGCCTGCGCGACGACGCCGAGTATCGGCTGCTGGGCATGCGCCTGCGGCAGTCCCACAGCCTGGAGCTCCGGGCGCTGGCGTCGCTCACCCGGACGCAGATGGAACAGGAACTGGCTGAGGGCATGCGCAGCGTGCTCGATCCGGCCGAGCGCCGGCGGGTAGTGGCGGGCCTCAGTGCGTTCCAGGGCGACCGGAGCAGGAGCACCCTGCTGCAGGCGGTGCGGGGCGACCCGAGTCCCGACGTGCGTGCCGCGGCGCTCGAGGCCGTGGCCGGCATGCTGGAGCCGGACGATCTCGGCGTCATTGCACGCCGCGCGCTGGGCGACCCCAGTCTCACCGTTCGCCGTGCCGCCGTCACGCTGTTCGAGCACCTGCCGGCCGGCGAAGCCTTGCCGGCGCTGCTCGCCACCGTCCGTGCCGACGACGATCCGTCGGTGCTCCGCCATGTGGCGGCGCGAGCGCAGGAAGGATGGGACTCCTTCATGGACCTGGCGCTCGGTTCGGGCGCGAGCGGCCGTGAGGCCGTGGTGGTGACCCAGGTGGCGCGCTACATCGAGCACCCGGCACTGCAGCGGCTGATGGGGCCGCTGGCACGGAGCGCGGAGCCGGCGGTGCGTGAGGGGCTGGCACGCCTGCTCACCACACGAACCGAACTGGCGACCGAGGAACTGGTCCAGCGCCTCATCAGTGATCCGGTGACCTCCGTCCGCCTGGCCGCGGCACATGCGGCGGCGGCATCAGGATTTGACGTTCCGCTGGCTGCGCTGGCCGACGACCCCGACGCGGACGTCCGGCGCGAGCTGGCGATGCTGCTGCGCACCGTGCCCGGCCAGGGTACGCTGGCCCGCCTCCTGGCGGACGCCGAGCCTCGGGTGCGTGCGGCGGCCGCGGTCACCGCCATCAGCCGCGGCGAGCTCACCGCCCTTCCCGGCAACGTGGCGCCGGCGGAAGCCGCGGGCGCGGTGATGGACGCCAATCACCTCGCCGAACTGCGCGAGTCGGCCCGCACCTCGCCCGATGAGCGGCACCGGCTTGCGGCCGCGCTGCTGCTGGCGCTGGTGCGCGACCAGGTGGCGCGTGAGGTGGAGGAATCAGACCCGGTGCCGGCCATTCGTGCGGCCGTGCGCGCCATGCGGGAGCGGAGCCGGTGAGGGAAGTCGCCATCAATGTCTTCCTGTTCCTGGCGCTGTTCCTCCAGCCCTTCTTTCTCGCGTACTTCCTGCTCTACAACAGCTACCAGGCGCTGCTGATCGCGCTGTCGGCGCGGGTGGTCCGCCGGCGGGTGGCCGGGCATTTCGTCGAAGACCTCGACCTCATCGACCAGAGCCATTACACCAAGCCGCTCACGATGATCGTCCCCGCGTTCAACGAGGACGTGACCATCGTGGACAGCATCATGAGCCTGATCCACTGCGATTACCCTCGCTTCGAGGTGGTGATCGTCAACGATGGCTCCAGTGACACGACGCTGGAGCGCCTCAAGACGGCGCTCAAGCTGCGGCGCACCGACCTGCCCTACCGCGACGCGATCGGCACGGCGCCGGTGCACGCGCTCTACGAAGCGACCATCCCGCTCCCCGAGCAGGTGATGCACGTCTTCGTGATCGACAAGGCCAACGGCGGCAAGGCCGACGCGCTCAACGCGGGCATCAATGCCTCCACGGCGCCCTATTTCGTCTCGCTCGATGCCGATTCGATCCTCGACCCGCGTGCGCTGAAGGAACTGATGCGGGTGGTGCAGGAAGACCCGCGGGTCGCAGCCGTCGGCGGCCAGGTGGCCATCGCCAACGGGTGCACCATCGAGCACAGCCGGGTGGTGCGGGTCGGGCTCCCCAAGGATGACCTCGCCCGGTTCCAGATGGTGGAGTACCTCCGCTCCTTCACCACCGGCCGCACCGGTCTCGACCGGATCGACAGCGTGCTGATCCTCTCCGGGGTCTTTGCCGTCTTCGAGAAGGAGATGGTGATCCGCGCGGGCGGGTACCTCACGCCCTACGTGAACAGCCGGGTGGTACGGGAGTACATCGGCGAGCAGCGCACCACCGTCTGCGAGGACATGGAGATCATTGTCCGGCTGCACCGCTTCCTCAGGGACAAGCTTCGCGACAAGCGCATTGCCTTCCTGCCCCACCCGGTGGCGTGGACCGAAGTGCCGGAGACCCTCGCGTCGCTGCGGAAGCAGCGCGGCCGCTGGCATCGCGGGCTGCGCGAGTCACTGCTCTATCACCGGGAGATGCTGTTCCGGAAGAAGTTCGGCCGGATCGGGTGGTTTGCCCTGCCGGCGTTCTGGTTCTTCGAGTACTGGGGCCCGATCATCGAGCTCTCCGGCTACGTCTTCATCGTGCTCTTCCTGCTGGCTGAGCAGCTGCTCGGCTTTCACATCATCAACCGCAGCTACGCCTGGGCATTCTTCCTCGCGTCGCTCGGCTATGGCATCCTGGTGAACATCTTTGCCGTGCTGGTGGGCGCGTGGAAGTTCCGCGTCGGCCTGGCTGATCGGCTGCAGCGCGGCCTGCTGCCCTTCGAGAGACGGCGCGACGTGTTCATCCTGCTGGCCTATGCGGTGATGGAGAATCTCGGGTTCCGCCAGCTCACGGTGTACTGGCGGCTGCGCGGGCTGTGGGACGCGTGGCGGGGCAAGACCGGGTGGGAAAAGTTCGAGCGGGTGGGCTTCCGCGCTCGCGAGGCGCCCGGGCATGGATAGCCTGCGCGTGCTGATCGTGGACGATGATCCGGCCATCATCCGGCTGCTCGACGCAGTCCTGCAGAATGCCGGCGTCTCCAGCGTGACCCATGTGACCAGCGCCGAGCGGGCGCTGGCGCAGGCAGGAGCGGCGGACGTGGTGCTGCTCGACCACCAGCTGCCCGACTTCGAGGGCGTAGACCTGCTGCGCTCGTTCCGGGACCGTCCTGAACCGCCCAGCGTGGTGATGATCACGGCACACGGCAATGAAGCACTCGCCGCCGAGTCGCTGCGGCGCGGCGCCGACGATTACCTGGTAAAGGACGGCACCCTCCCCAACCTCCTGCCCAAGGTGCTTGAGCGGGTGCGGCGCGAGCGCGCCCTCAAGCAGGCGCTCCAGGTGGCGGAAGCCGAGCTGGTGCAGGCGGAGCGCCGGGCGGCCATGGGTGAAATGACGGTCACGCTGCACCACGAGATCAATAATCCGCTCATGGCGGCGTCGGCCGAAGTGGACCTGCTGCTCTCGGCGCCGGAGGCGCTCTCACCGGTGCAGCGCGAAGGGCTGACGGAGGTGCGCGTGGCGCTGGGCCGGATCCGCGACATCGTCAAGCGGATCGGTTCACTCAGCGAGGCGCGGAGCGCCACGTATGTGGGCACGACCCGCATGATCGAGCTGAGCGGCACCGCTACACCGCCGCCGGCGGTACCGGCTGTGGCACGAGGCGCCGCCCTGCTCTGCATGCCGGACGAAGCGCTGGCGCGGGTGGTGACACTGCTGCTGCGCCAGGCAGGCTGGAGCGTCCGGCGCTGTCATGCGACGTCGGAGCTGCCCGCCATGGCCTCCACCGGCGAGAACGCGCTGGTGATTTTCGCGTCGACGCACGAGGCACCCAACGCCGGCCTCCCGCCAGCCAGCCAGCGCAGCTATCGCGTCATGGCCCTCGCCGGCGAGGGTGTGAGCCAGGACGCAACGGGGGCGGACCTGGTCGTGCGGGTGCCGTTCGATCCGGCGGCGCTGGGGCGGGAACTGGCGGAGATGTAGGGAGGTCCGGGATGCCCGGGGAGAATCCCGATCGCGGTCCGACTTGGTAGGGGCGGCCCGCGGGATTCGCGGGCGATATTCCGATGATCAGCGTGCATGGTAGGGGCGGCCCGCGGGCCGCCCCTGCCTGGTGCAGACGGTCACCGGGACACCGCGCCTGTATTGACGCCCACGCCCTCCTTCTCAAACGCAAACCCCATCCCCTTCAATCGGATAATCCGCTGGCGAATTGGCGGGTGTGACGAGAATACGTCGCCCACCAGCCCCTCCACATCGCTGATGGACCGTTCGCCGGGATCCACGATGCAGAGATGCGCGGCGCCCCGGCCGATGCTGCGCGTGGCCGGCGTCGCCGACTCCAGCTTCTCCAGTGCTGACGCCAGCGCGAGCGGGTTCCGGGTAAACTGCGCCGCCGTGGCATCCGCGAGGTATTCGCGCTTCCGGCTCACCGACATGGCCAGGACACGGGCGATGAGCGGCGCGATGATGAGGCTGAGAAGCCAGACCACCAGCACCACCATGCCGACCGCGCCCTTCCCTCCCCCACCCTTCCGCCCGCCGATCCCGCGGTTCGAGCCGCCGAGAAACCGCCGGCTGCCGTCCGACACCAGGAGGATGGCGCCGATCATCCCGGCCAGCAGCGTCATCAGCCGGGTATCCTCGTTCTGGATGTGTGCCATCTCGTGCGCCACCACACCCTGCAATTCGTCGCGCGAGAGCAAGGCCAGCAATCCATCGGTGGCGGCGACGTTGGCATGCTGCGGGTCGGTGCCGGTGGCGAAGGCGTTGGGATCCTGGTCCGGCACGATCCAGATCCGCGGCCGAGGGATGCCCGCAGCGATCGCCATCTCTTCCACGACGTTCACGTACTGCACCTGCTCCGGTGTCGCCGGCTCGATGATTTCCCAGGCACCAGTGGCCCACAGCACCCGCTCGGCGCCCTTGTGCTGGGCATGCCAGCAGATGCCGATGGCCAGCAGCGACGTGAAGATGCCGATGAAGGGAATGACGTGGTGATACGCCGTGGGCGGGCTGTCGGCTGTGAGGAGGCCAAAGGCCAGGTCGCCACCGAAGCCCACCCAGGCAAAGAAGAGGATGAACCCCGCCACCAGCCATTGCGACCGGCGGCGGTTGGCGAGCTGCTGGGCGAGGAAGTTGGTGTCGGTCATCGAGCTGAGAGAGTTGAGAGTTAAGAGTTGAGATGCTCTCGTCGCACCTTCTCAACTCTCAACTCTTAACTCTGAACTTTCCCCCCCAGGTCCACCACCGGCACTTCCCGCTCGGCCGGGTTCTCCAGCTCCCACAAGTCTGCCGGCGAGGCCTTGGCGATCCCGGCCACGAGCATCGTCGGGAAGGTGGCCTGCGCCGTGTTGTAGGTGGTGGCGACGTCATTGTAGTGCTGCCGGGCGAAGCCCACCTTGTTCTCGGTGCTGGTGAGTTCTTCCTGGAGCGAAAGAATATTCTGGTTGGTCTTGAGCTCGGGGTATGCCTCGCTCAGCGCAAACAGCCGGCCCAGCGCCTGGGTCAGCTCGCCCTCGGCCTTGGCGGTCTCCTTGACGCCGGTCGCCGAAACGGCCCGGTTCCGCGCCGAGATGACGGCTTCGAGGGTGCCGCGCTCGAAATCCATCGCTCCCTTCACGGTGTTGACGAGGTTGGGAATCAGGTCGTGCCGCCGCTTGAGCTGCACGTCGATCTGCTTCCACGCATTGAGCACCTGGTTCTTGAGCGAGATGAGCCGGTTGTATGCGCCGACGATCCACAGCACCAGGACCACCACGACCACGAGAAAAATCACGAGGCCCATCGGTCAGCTCCGGAGTCTAGAGGGTCAGAGTGTGGGCATCAGCGTGGCGAGCGCCCGCCGCACCGCGTCGCCAATGGCTTCACTGCCGCCGTGCAGTCGAGCCACGGGATGTTCCTCGTCGATCAGCAATTCCACCCCGGGTGCCACGGCAATCCGCCGGCAGGCGACGCCACGCGCCGCCTCCCCGCTGGGCGGCGGCGCAATCCACCCTTGCACCGCCCGGCCCACCCGGCCCCGGCCGGTGCCGGGCGTCTGCAGGAGCGGAAGGCGTGAGGGCGGCGGCAGCGCCGCGCCCAGCACCTGCGCCACGCGCCGCTCGATCATGTCACCCGTCATGTGAGTCAGCTCGGTGGTGATGGCCTCGAGCGTCGCGCCTTCCATCTGGCGCAGCTTGATGGCCAGCACCTGCAGCAGGTGCCGGTACGTGTACACGGCGGCCGTGCCCCGGCCCTCCGGCGGCGCCACCAGCTGGCGGGTCACGTAGAAGCGGATGGTGCGTTCGGTCGGGAGAGCGCGCGCGGCCGCATTGATGGGCGTCACGCCCGAGGCGTCCAGAATGGCGCCCGCCACGGCGGCGAGATCCCTCAGCCCCCACGGCGCCAGCGCGCGATACTCGCGCAGGGTCGTGAGCGGATCAGTAGGCGGATGCACTGAAGGGGCGGTCATACGAGTTCCACCGCAGGCATGGCAGAGGGGGAGGCGGGACGAAGGAGGCTGCGCACGTCACGCAGGAGCACCTCCCGGCCGGTCCAGGGGTGCGGCTCACCCGAGGTGACCAGGTGCGCCGGCTCGCCCTCGGCATCCTGCAAGCGCCGGAAGCGGTCCGCCCACTGGTCCAGCCCCTGGCGGATGGCCAGCGTCCGCCCCGCGGACCAGCTGCGCCGCGCTCGGCCCAGCTGGGAGAACCGGAAGAAGCCCAGTCCGGCGCGATAGTGGAATTCTGCCCGCATCGTGGCCGGCAAGCGCCCGATCAACCGGGCAAGGCTTGCGCGGAGTCGTTCGAAGCCAAGGCGGTTCCCGTCACGCGCAGCGATGTCCATGAGTTCGACCTCGGCGCCAGCCCGCACCAGCCGGTCAGGCGAGCGGGCGGCGACCTGCTCCAGCAACCTGGCGGCGAGATCGTGTACACCGAGCTCCAGCAGGATGCGGCCGAGACCGGCCAGCATCTGCAGCCGCTCAGGCACGGAGCCAGCCGCATGAGTGGCCTGCACCATGGCAGCGATGGCGTCGTCTGGCCGGCCGGCGGCGCTGGACAGGGCACCGAGTTCGGCGTGAAGGAGCGGGACCAGTGGTGCGAGCGCGGGGTCATCCCGGCACTCGCCCAGCAACGCGCGAAGCTCAGCCTCCAGGCCGTCCGTGTGCCCTTCGAGCCGGCGCACCGAAATGTCTCCCAGCCGGGCGCGCAGCTGCGCCAGGCGATCGCCGGCATGGCAAGCCGCCGCCGAGGCCGCGCGATAGGCGTCACTGGCGAGATGGAGCCGGTCGAGCTGGCGGTTCACCCGGCCCACTTCGAGCGCCAGCGCAGCGAAGTCCCGCGGTGGGATCTCGGCGTTCCAGGTACGCGCGGCGAGCCGCAGCGCTTCCAGGGCCATGTCGAGCCGACCCTCCCGTTCCAGCCAGCCGGCATAGCGAAGCAGCGCGCGCCGCAGCGGCACCAGTTCCCCGAGATCAATCGGCAGGGCGGCGAGGACGAACCGGAGGTGCGCGCATTCGGCCACGGTGGTGGGCAGCTCGTCCGCGAACTGCACGGTGCTACGCCGTTGCAGCTCGAGTGCCGGGTCGTCCTCGCCAGCGCTCTCCAGCGTCCTGGCCACCAGGCGCATGACCAGGTAGGCGCCCAGCGCCGTCAGGCGAACCGATGCTTCGCCACTGCTGGCGGCGAAGCGTGCGTTGGCCTGAAACACGGCGTGCAGTGCGCCGTGGCCTTGATCGAGCGCTGGATGGAGGAGACCGATTTGCACCTGGCGGCTGTGGCTCCTGGGAGCGGGGGTCTGGGCGCTGTGCGCTCTGCGCTGTGCGCTGTGCGCTTCGCGGTCGACGCTAACATGCCCCTGCCTGCGGACTCGGGCAAGTGGTGCGCGTGTTCCGGCCCCGTTGCGCAGAATGAGGATGATGGATACCGCGGGCGGCGTGCGAAGTTGTCACCATGCGCAAGGGATTCTCTATCCTCGACGTGCTCGTGGTCGTCGTGATTGTGGGCCTGCTGTTCCTCATCACGATGCCACGGCTCGAGCGACCACTCGCCAGTTTCACGGTGGAGTCGGAAGTGCAGCGGCTGGCCCGCGCGCACATGCGCGCCCGCATGATTGCCATCACCCGAAGCCGGATCGCCGTCCTCCACCTGCGGCCCGACAGCCTCACCATCGGGCTGGTTGAACATGGCGACACGGTGGCGTGGTGGAGCGAACCGGGGCCAGGCACGCGCAACGTCACCCTTACCGGCCCGTCGCACAGCGTACTGGTCACGCCCACGGCTCTCGGGCTGGGGGTATCCAACGGAACGTGGACGGTGACGTACCGTGGTGTGACGCGGTCGATGGTGCTGTCGCGATTGGGGCGGATGCGGATCGTACGGTGACGGCCGTGGCCATGCAATGCCACGGCCCACCCGCGCATTCGTATATCGCACGGCCGTTACCGTCCGGCGTTCTCCAACCCGTACCTCCGGATCTTGTTCAACAGCGTCGACCGTGAGATGCCAAGCAGCAGCGCGGCCTGCCGGCGATTGCCGCCAGTGTGTTCCAGCGCGCGCACCAGGTGGCGGCGCTCGGCGCTGTCGAGCGAATCGGGCGGGGTGGTGACACCAGGCGCCACGGCGCGACGCAGCGCGCTCACGTCCAGGCCCGGCAGCGAGAGGTCCAGCACCAGCACGTCGAATCCCGGCGTGGCGGCATCCGGGCCGGCCACCAGGGCCTCGACAGCCGCGGCACCGGTCCGCTCGGCGATCGTCACGTGCCCAGCGGCACGGAACATGGCGGCGAGCGTGCGGCGGCGCCGGTCGTCGCCGTCGAGGAGAAGGATGTGCTGCGCATCCGTCATGCGCGCAAACTAGCACCGCCGCCGGGCGCGAGCTATCGGTTGTCACGACCCGGCGATAAGTTTGCCGGTCATGACCATCCACAACCTGAAACAGCTCGCCGTGGGCGAGCGACTGCAGCATGCCTTCCTGGTGTGGGACGTCCAGACCCGCTCCTACGGCGGCGACAAGGACTGCACCGTCCTCACGCTGAGCAACGCGAGCGGCCGCATCGAGTCGGCGCCGTTCTGGGGCGCTGACCAGCAGCGCGTGGCGGGCATCAGCAAGGGCCTCGTGGCGCAGGTCATCGGTGAGGTCGGCGAGTTTCGCGGGAAGCGGCAGCTATGCATCAGCTCCATCCGGGTGCTGCCGGATGGCCAGGTGGACTTGAGCGAGCTGCTGCCGTCGGTGGGCAACACCGAGCAGTACTGGCGCAAGCTGGACGAGTGGCGCCAGGCCGTGGCGGGGCCGAGGCTGCGGAAGGTGCTGGGTCTTTTCTTTGATGACGACGACTTCCGTCGCCAGTTCGAGCAATGTCCCGCGAGTCCGGTCGGCCACCACGCCGAGCTCGGCGGCCTGCTCAAGCACGTGACCGAAGTGGCGGCCATCGGCCGCATGATTGCCAGGATCTCGAAGGGTGACGAAGACCTGCTGCTGGCCGGCGCGCTGCTGCACGACATCGGCAAGCTGGAGTGCTACACCTGGAACGGCGTCTTCGAGTACACCGACGTGGGCCGGCTCTGCGGACACGTGGTGCTCGGCTCGCTCATGTTCGACCGACGGCTCAGGGAGTGCACCCCGGCTCCCTGCCTCGACGGCGAGGCCAACCTGATCCAGCACATGATCCTCTCGCATCACGGGAAAGAAGAGTTCGGGGCGGCCGTCCGGCCGATGACGCTGGAGGCGGAAATCCTCCACTACGCCGACAACGCCAGTGCCAAGGCCGCCAGCATGGCCGAGGTCCTTGATGATCCCACCAACTTCAATGCTGAAGCCCTGGTAACGAGCAAGAAGCCCTGGCAGCTCGATGGGCGGCGGGGATATCGGGGGAGGTTTGACTGGGGAGTTGAGAGCTGAGAGCTGTGAGCTGCGAGCTGTGAGCTGCGAGCTGCGAGCTGCGAGCTGCGAGCTGCGAGCTGCGAGCAGGGCGAATGTGGTGGGCTTAGCTCTTAGCTCTTAGCTCTTAGCTCACAGCCCAAAAACGAAACGGCCACCC
>DASSOW010000165.1:0-2334 GCA_035700175.1 Gemmatimonadales bacterium
GTCATTTACCCCCGGCGCGGAGGAGCCGGCACCGGAATCCTTATGACCCTGCGCGCGCCGCGGCGTATTGGTGGCGGAACGGGCGGCGGCTTGGTGGTGCTGGCCATCACTCCGGTTGCCAAGTCCAGCTGGTACTGACTCCAGGCCCACTGTGTCAGATCATCCACCCGCTGGTTCAGCCGGTCCCACTGACTCTGGCTGATCGCCAGGGTCCTGGCCCGAGATGGAACCCGTCGTTTGGCGCCCATTGCATCCTCCCAGGTGCAGGTTCACCGCCGACCCGGCTCCGATCCAGCCCGCCGGGCATCATTCGCCTCGAGTGCCTCGAGGCGCGCCTTCAGCAGCGCGGCATCCCGCTTCTTCCCCAGCTGCTCCATGGCACGCATCCTCACCACAAGCGCGCGGCGAAGGAACGGGAGAAATGCCAGCGATTGCGACCCATCAAGCACTTCGGCCACGGCAGCCGAGGGACCCGGCTCCCCGTGCGCCAGCAGCAGTTCCGCCAGCAGCACCCGCTCAGCCGCGAGCGCTGCCCACGGATCCCACACGAGCCAGTCGAGCGGTACCGCGCTCGACAGCGACGAAAGCGCCCGGATTGCGGCACTCGTATCGCCGCGAAGCAGCGTCAAGTGCGCATCGAGGACGCTGGCGAGCAGGGAATCGCTGGCGGCCGCCGACTCGTCTCGGAGCACAGCGGCATGACCCGAGAGTTGCGCCAGGTGTGCCGTATCCTTGCGGACGGTGGCCCACTGACCGAGGTACCAGATGCGCCCCGCCGACATCGGGGGCGGCATTGACGAGAACGCCGCCGCGACGCTATCGCCTCGGCCACCTTTGTCCTGGCCCGCGACCGCATTAACGAGGTAGAGTCTCCTCGCGTCCGGCATGGAGATCACGGCAGAATCCAGCAGTCGCGGGAGGGCGGCCTGTCCCGAGGCCATGAGGACGTCATTCAGCGCGAGGAGCGCTCCCCACTTGTACGATGAATCGCCCGGGGTGGGCTCAAGCAGCGTCCGCAACGCACGCTCTGCGCACGCCATGTGACTGCCGCCGGCCGCCAGCTGGCGCGCCGCGGTCAGGACGACTGAGGGATCGCTCGCCACTGCCGCTTCCCAGTTGGGCGCGTCCGGACCACCTCGCACGCAGTCCCGCATGAGCAGGAGCGGCGCGAACAGCGAACTGTCGGCCGTCCCGCGACGCAGCCGGGCAATGAGCGGCTCGGCATCCTCCACGTCCCCGCGTCGCAGCATCAGTTCGCCCAGATGGTTGAGGGGTGGAGCGAACGACGGATCGAGCGCGGCGGCACGGGCAAATGAGGCCTCGGCGATCGAATCAAGATTCTCCGCGGCAGGCAGAAGGTGGAGATAGATCTCGCCCCTGATGGCCCACGCATCAGCCCAGAGCGAGTCGGCGGCCAGCGCACGAGTGACACGCGCCACCGCCGAGTCGGCGCGGCCGGAGCCGAACGACTCGAAGGCGGCCGCAAGGTCGCGGAAGCGAGGTGGCAGCGACCCGGCATGACGGAGCGCGAGCCGTGCGAGGCGCACCGCCTCCTCCTGCTCGGCGAGCCAGCCGGCGGCCTGCGCGCCGCTGAGGGCGGCGAGCGCCAGCGTGGAGTCCTGTGCTACCGCACGCTGATAGTGTTCCAGTGCGGGCTCGAACCGGCCTTCCCGGTAGGCACGATCGCCTTGAAGCCAGTTGGCGACCGGGCCCGGATCGTGGCCGGCCAGTTCGGCCAGGACCTGTTCGCCGAGGTGACGCCCTGGCGTGACAAGCGATGGGAGGAGTTGCGCCAGGACGCCCAGCGCGGGCCAGCTGTACGATGCCTGCGCGGCCGGCGCCGCCTGGCTGACCTGCTGCACCAGGGAATCTCCCCTGGCGTCGTAGAGCCGGAGCAGCACGGTGACCGAGTCGCGGCCGCTCACGATGGCACCATCCATGAAGAAGCGGGCACCCGCGCGGCGCGCGAGCTTTCGCTCAACCGCGGTTGGAAGACCGGTGACCGACTTCCGCTGCTCCATGCCGAGCAGGGTCCACCCATCCATCCAGCGCAGCGGCGCGGTGTGCTGCAGCGCATGACCCAGGAGCAGCGCCACCGACTGCCCCGGCTTGTCGGTCGCTGCAGCACCGGACTCGGCGAGGGGAAAGACCACTACGCGATCGGGATCGAGCACGGCACGGGGCCAGAGCAGCATGGCGACGAACCCGACTACCGCCCCTCCGCCAAGGATCCACGCCCACCAGTGGCGCCGAAGCGTGCTCCGTACCGGTGCCTCGAACGAGGTACGGATGCCGCTCAGCGACTCGGTGCTGGCCAGCTCGAGCTCGGTAGCG
>DASSOW010000166.1:0-3968 GCA_035700175.1 Gemmatimonadales bacterium
CTTGGGGCTTAGGGCTTAGGGCTTAGGGCTTAGGGCTTAGGGCTTAGGGCTTAGGGCTTAGGGCTTAGGGCTTGAGAGCTGAAAGCTAAGTGTCTCGCGCGAAATCCCTAACCCCCATGCCCCATGCCCCGTGCCTCACGCTCCATGCCCCATGCCCCACGCCCTACTCCAACATCCCCCTCAGCACCCCCAATGGCGTCTGCCGGGCGACGTCGAGCGCGGTCCAGAGGCCCACCAGCATGGTGACCAGCGCGGTGGCGAGGACCAGCATGACGGCCGCGCCCACAGGGACGCTGAACGGGACCTGGAAGATCCAGTGGCTCAGCGACCAGGCGGCCGCTCCTCCAAGGAGGAGTGCGGCAACTGCCGCTACGGCTCCGAGCGCCGCGTACTCCGCCAGCGCGACCGCGGTGAGCTGGGCTCGGCTGGCCCCCAGGGTGCGAAGCAGCGCCGCCTCGCGCACCCGCTGGAAGCGGCTGGTGGCAATGGCGCCCACCAGGACGACAAGACCGGTAACCAGGCTGAACAGCGCCATGAAGCGAATGGCCAGTGTCACCTTGCCGAGCAGCGACGCGATGGCGCCCTGAATCAGCGTGAGGTCCAGTGAGGTGACATTGGGATAGCGTTCAGCGATCTGCCGGGCGAGGAGGCCGCGGGACTCGGGACGCGGGATGCGGGCCAGCAGCACCCACGTGTGCGGTGCTTCTTCCAGCACCCCAGGCTCGAACACAACAAAGAAGTTGGGTTCGAAGCGCGCCCAGTCCACGGTCCGGATGCTGGCCACGACCGTGGGTATCATCGTCCCTTGGACATTCCAGACAACCGCATCCCCCACCGAGACGCCCAGCTCCCGGGCAACGTCTTCCTCCACCGAGATGCGCGTGGTGTCGTCCGCGGGCCCGCTCCACCATCGTCCCGCCACCAGCTTTTCCGATGAGACCATCGAGTCACGCCAGGTGGAGCGATACTCCCGGCGGAGCGCCCAGCTTCCTTCTCGGAGCGTGTCTGCCTGCAGGGTGGAGACGGTGACGCCGCGCACCGAGGCGATCCGCATCGGGACTATGGCTACGGGGGGTGAGGCCTCCACTCCTTCCGCGCGCAGCAGGGAATCGGTTCCCGCGAGCTGGGAGGGCTGGATATCGAAGAACACCATGTTGGCATTGGCTGATGACGACGACGACACATCCAGCGTACGCAGGAGCGTGTGCTGCACCAGCAGGACGGTGGCCAGGAGAAAAGCGCCGAAGCCGATGGCGAGGACCACCGTACTCGTCTGATTGGACGGCCGACGAAGGTTCAGGATGCCCTGCCGGGCGGAGAACGGGAGACCCGGTGCCACGCGACGAGCCACTCCCATGAGCAGGAGCGCGGTGAGGCGAAGCAGTGCGAGTACCACGAGCACCGCCAGTGCGAAGGTCACGCCGGTGCGCACGCTGCGCGACTGCCAGGTCGAGAGCAGCAGGATGGTGAGCGCGAGCGCCACCAGCGTTCCGAGGCGCCACCAGTCGCGACGGCCGGGCCGCGCGCTCACGTCCTGGCGGAGCGCGGCAAGGGGCGGAACCCGCCGCACTTCCAGCAGGGGCAGCAGCGCAAACGCAATCGCTACCCAGAGCCCCATGATGGTGCCCACGGCAGCGGCGCCCCACGATGCATGGAACGTGACATCTACCGGCACGAAGTCGCCCAGCAGGGCAGGCAGGGCTTTCTGCACCAGCAGCCCGATGGCGGCACCGGCGAGGCTGCCGATGAGCGCCAGCAGCCCCGCCTGCACCAGGTAGACGCCCACCATCTGTCCGGAAGTGGCGCCGAGGCAGCGCAGCATCGCTACCGAGGGAAGCTTGCCGCGGATGTGCACGTGCACCGCGCTCGCCACGCCCAGTCCGCCAAGGAGAAGCGCCACCAGCGCTACGAGCGCCAGGAAGTTGCTGAGCCGAGTCAGGGCGTTGTCCAGCCGGGCCTGGTCATCCGCCACGGTGTGGATGCGAACACGCAGGTCCCGGAGCCGGGGCCGCCACTTCTCGGCAATGGACTGCGCCTCCGCACCGGGCGGGAGCTGCACGAAGACCGCATGCTCCACCCGCGCGCCGAAGCCGAGCAACCCGGTCGCGTCCAGGTCGGCACCGCGCATGAACGCCCGGGGGCCGAAGGCATTGCGGACGCCCACGTCGCCCGGCACCGCGGCGATGGTGCCGATGACCTCGAGCCGGGTTGCTCCCACGCTGATGCTGTCGCCCACCCCGACGCCCAACGACGAGAGGAGGGAAGGATCGACGATGACATGGCGGCCGGCCTGGAGCCTGCTCCACGCGCCGGCCGGCGCGGTCTCGATGGCACCGTAGAAGGGCCAGCCGCCGCTCACCGCGCTCATCTGGGTAAGGCGCGCAGTCTCACTGCTGCCGGCGTAGGCCATGGCGCTGAAGCTGGTGACCTCCGACTCGGTCCCGCCGATGGAGTCGAGTGCCGTACGCGCGAGGTCGGGCAGGGGAGCACGGGCCTCGAACGAGAGGTCAGCGCCAAGGAGCTGGCGGGCCTGGCTGGCGATGGAGTCGCGCAGGTTGGCGGTGAAACCGTTGATGGCGACAAGTGCCGCAACGCCGGCAGTCACGCCGGCCGCGAGCAGGGCCAGCCGTCGCGTGCCGCTCCGGGCGTCGCGACGAGCCATGCGCAGGATGAAACCGAGGTTCATGCGGCGCTGTCGCTCACGATTTCGCCATCGGCCAGGTGGACCGTGCGGCGGGCCTGGCGAGCCAGATCCTGGTCGTGGGTTACCAGCACCAGCGTGGTGCCGTTGGCCTCGTTGAGCTCGCGCATGAGCGCAATGATGGTGGCGCCGGTGGCAGCGTCGAGGTTTCCGGTCGGCTCATCGGCAAAGAGAATCCTGGGCGTATTCACGAATGCCCGCGCCAGCGCCACCCGCTGCTGCTCCCCGCCCGAGAGCTGGGCGGGATAGTGCTCCTCCCGGCCGCCGAGTCCGACTGCGGCGAGCAGCTGCCGGCCCCGCGCCGGATCGGACCGACCCAGCAGTTCGAGCGGCACCAGCACGTTCTCGATGGCCGTGAGTGTCGGTACCAGTTGAAAGGATTGAAAGACGAAGCCGACCCGTTCACCCCGGAGCCGGGCTCGGCCATCTTCCGTCAGGGTGTCGAGCCGCACGCCATCCAGCGTGACGTGGCCGCTGCTCGGACGGTCGAGGCCGGCCAGCAGTCCCAGCAGCGTGGTCTTGCCGCTGCCGCTCGGACCCACGATAGCGAGGAAGGCGCCAGCCTCCACGGAGAGGGTGATATTCTTGAGGACGGTGAGCGGCTGTCCGCCCGACTGATATTCCCTGCTGAGGCCTTCACACCGGATCATCATCAACTCTGGGGTTTCGGAATCCTGCAAAGATACCTGACCATGACGCTGGTGCTGCTGGCCGCTGGATGCAGCGATCGGGCACCGGCCCCGCAGCGCGCCACCGCGGTCACGCCCGACTCCGCCGACACCCGCCCGGTCATCGTCTTTCTCGGCACCAGCCTGACGGCAGGTCTCGGCCTGGATCCGTCGCAGGCCTATCCCGCGCTGATCCAGCAGAAGCTTGATTCTGCCGGGCTCGCCTATCGCGTGGTCAATGCCGGCGTCAGCGGCGAAACCTCATCGGATGCACGGGCCCGGATGGCGTGGCTGCTGCGAATGAATCCCGCTGTACTGGTAGTAGAGACCGGAGCCAATGACGGCTTGCGAGGGCTGAACGTCGAAGCACTGCGTGCCAACCTCGACACCATCCTCACCATGGCCCAGCGCCATGAGCCGCCACCCCGGCTCGTGGTCATCGGCATGCAGGCCCCACCCAATCTGGGTCCGCGCTATACCGAAGCGTTCCGTGATGTCTTCCCGGAGGAAGCGAAGAAGCATGACGCGGCACTGGTGCCGTTCCTGCTGGAAGGGGTCGGTGGTGTGGATTCGCTGAACCAGGGCGACGGCATTCACCC
>DASSOW010000167.1:0-4011 GCA_035700175.1 Gemmatimonadales bacterium
TCGTTGTCGGCCAGCGTCTCGACGTTCGTGATCGCGCCGGTCAGCAACCCTCGTCCGAGCGGGCTGTAGGCCACGAAACCGATGCCGAGCTCCCGGCAGGTGGGCAGCACGTCGTTCTCGATCTCGCGGGTCCACAGCGAATACTCGCCCTGGTATGCCGCGATGGGATGCACGGCGACTGCTCGGCGAATGGTCTCGGGCTTCGCCTCGGACATCCCGAGAAATCGCACCTTTCCTGCTTCCACCAGCCGAGCCATGGCGCCGACCGTATCCTCGATCGGCGTCTCCAGGTCAACGCGGTGCTGGTAGTAGAGATCGATATGATCCACGCCCAGCCGCTTGAGTGAGGCGTCGCAGGCGGTACGGACATACTCGGGCCGCCCACTGATGCTGAACTTCGACGGATCGGCGGGATCGCGGACGTTGCCGAACTTGGTGGCGAGCACCACCTCGTTGCGCCGCTTCGCGATGGCGCGTCCCACCAGCTTCTCGTTCTCGCCGATGCCGTACATGTCAGCAGTGTCGAGGAAGGTGACGCCGATGTCGAGCGCGCGGTGGATGGTGGCAATGGACTGCTCTTCATTGGCAGGCCCATAGAATTCCGACATCCCCATGCAGCCGAGACCGATGGCGGAGACGGTGAGGGGGCCTATTGTACGGTGGAGCATTGGAAATCCTCGGTGAGTCGTACGTCGCAGGGCATGAGTCGTAGTCGTACGACATACGACTTACGACCTACGACTATACACACAAAGGCACCCGTCTCGCGACGGATGCCCTGTGCCCATCCCCCACCCGACCCCACCCTCTCCCGACCCGCGGGTCAGTGCAGTGCCAGCTCCACTGATTCCGCCTGGAGCGGGAGAAGCTCGGTTCCGGCCAGCTCCTTGCTGCGCCAGACCAGCATCGGGACCCGCGTCTTCCGCAGCAGCCGATCCATGACGCTCCCCAGGAAGACCCGGTTCATCTCGCTCCGGTAATGGGCAGCGATCGCCACCAGGTCGGCGCCGCGCTGCTGCACCTGCTCCACGATGGCGGCGGGCGGGCTGGCATGCACCACGACATTGGTGTGGGCCACGAGGTCACACTCGGTCACGCGCGAGGCGATCCGCCTCAGGTAGCGCTGGGCTGCGGCCGTGCGGGTTTCGAGCGCGGGCCCTTCCAGCACCGCGCCCGGGAACGGGAGAGGCGAGACGACCGTGAACAGGTCGATTTCCGTTACCTCCGGGTCAGCGCACGCGATGGCAAGCTCGACGGCGAGCTCCGCCTCGACCGACCCATCGAGCGGGACCATGATGCGGTGCGGCCGGACCGGCACCACGGCTTCATTGACCCCGGTCATGGGTCCACGGAGCAGGAGGCAGGGCACGCCGCTCTTCTGGGCCAGTGCGTTGGCCACGCTGCCGAGCCAGAGCCGGCGCACGGCGCCGCGCGCGTGCGTGTGCATCACCACCAGCTCGATGTCGTGCTTCGACACATACTCCACCAGCTGGTCGCCGGCGGGCTCGACACCCTTCAGCACCGCACTCCGCACCGCCAGGTGCTCGGTGGCGGTGATGCGACTGGCCCAGTCGGCCAGGTAGTGTTCCAGCTGCTCGGCCGCGATCAGATCGAGCTCCACGCTGGCCGCAAGGGGAATCTCGGCGGAGAAGGCCCCCGGATTGGTGAAAATCACCGGCCGGCTTACGCCGACCAGGTGCAGCCGGCTGCCATGCCGCCTGGCGAGGGCAATGGCCAGCGGGATCGCACCCTCCGCGACCGCGCTGCCGTCGAGTGGAACCAGGATCTCGGTGAACATGTCGGCCTCCTGCGCTGCGTGCCCTGGCAGTGGAATCTTGCCATGTGCAAGTTGCCCAGGGACGATGCAGGAGAGCGTGAAGATTTCGGGAAGGTTTGTTCAGGGGAGCTGTGCGCTGTGCGCTATGCGCTGTGCGCTATGCGCTATGCGCTATGCGCTGTGCGCTATGCGCTATACGCCAAGTGTCTGGAGCAGCGCAGGTAAGGCTCGACTCTCGACCCTAGCCCCTAGCCCCTGGCCCCTGGCCCCTAGCCGTCCCCCGACGCTCCCACAGCCACACCCCGCCCGCGATCCCTTCCGAGTTCGGTACAACGCTCACATCAGCAGGCAGCGAATCGGGATCGATCAGGCGAGCATTGCCGCCGCCGATGTAGAGGTGGTCAAAGGCAGTGAGTGCGCGCAACTGTTCCACCGCGTGGCGGAGGCTGGCGCGCCAGGTTGGTTCGCCGTCGCGCTTGAGCGCGGCGTCACCCAGCAGGTCTTCATAGGTGCGGCCATGGTGAAAGGGATGGTGCGCCAGTTCGAGGTGGGGCCCCAGCACGCCGTCCTGGAAAATCGCGGTGCCGAACCCGGTGCCCAGCGTGATCACCATCTCCATGCCGTTACCGTGAATGGCGCCAAGCCCCTGGATGTCGGCGTCGTTGGCCACGCGGGCGGGACGGCCGAACCGATCTTCCAGCGCTCGGCGCAGGTCGAACCCGGCAAAGACGGCGGTGCCGAGGTTGGGCGCCGTGCGGATCACGCCATGGCGGATCATTCCGGGGAAACCGGCGGCCACCCGGTCGAATTCCGGCAGTCGCTCGGCCAGCTCGCCCAGCTTCGCGATCAGCAGCGGCGGGTCGATCGGATCGGGCGTGTCGCTCATCACCCGGTCGCTCAGGAATGATTCATCCGGCGCCACAATGGCGGCCTTGAGGTGGGTGCCGCCGATATCGAGAGAGAGTGTTCGTTGCACTTGAAGCCCCTTGTAGGGGGCGGACGAGGCGGACCGGACGGACAAGGCGGACGACTTCTGCTGCGACCGTCCGACCAGTCCGTCCAGTCCGTCCAGTCCGTCCAGTCCGCCCAGTCCGCCCAGTCCGTCCCTGCCGTTCCGTCCGTCCTGACCGTCCCGTCCGCCCCGTCCGCCTATTCCCCCACCGGCCTCGGACTCGCCTCATACAGCTTCTGCGCCTCGGCGCGCTCGGTGGGGTCGCCAAAGATCTTTTCGCCGTCATAGCGCCCGTTCTCGATGAACACTTCCGAGATCCTCGTGCCGGCCACGATGCTGCCGGCCATGTAGACGCCAGGGATGTTCGTTTCCA
Organism: Gemmatimonadales bacterium; assembly: GCA_035700175.1. GTDB lineage: Bacteria > Gemmatimonadota > Gemmatimonadetes > Gemmatimonadales > GWC2-71-9 > CAMLHP01. Next base: position 3,103 of record DASSOW010000167.1, read on the forward strand.
GGGTGGCCGGGTTGATGGTGGGGCGGCCGTCGGCGTCGAGCTCGATGCCGATCTTCCGGAAGAGCGCAAAGTCGGGCTGGAACCCGATCAGTGCATACACCCGGTCGGCGTGCAGCCGTTCCTCGCCTCCGCCCGCGTTCCGAATGACCACTCCCTCCTGCTCGATCCTGAGTACCTCGGCGCCGAACCGAGCCTTGATCTCGCCCGCCTTCACCCGGTTCTCGAAATCGGGCCGGAGCCAGTACTTGACGCTGGGCTTGAGCGCGGAGCCGCGGTAGACCAGCGTCACCCGGGCGCCGGCGCGATAGAGCTGCAGCGCCGCCTCGACCGCCGAATTCTTGCCGCCGATCACCACGACGTCGAGACCGGCGCCGACGTGCGGCTCATCGAAGTAGTGATGCACATGCGGCAGCTCTTCGCCGGGGACGCCCAGGCGATTGGGCTGCTCGAAGTAACCGGTGGCGAGCACCAGCGTATCGCAGGTGAACTCCTCCTGGCCGGCCCGGCTTTCCAGGACGCACCGGATCACATCGCGCTCGCGTTTCGCGTCTCGCAGCCTTGTGAAGGTACGGATGCGCAGCTCTTCGGCGCGGGCCACGCCGCGATAGTACTTGAGCGCTTCTTCACGGGTCGGCTTGGCGCCGGCGCTCACGATCGGGTGGCCGCCAATTTCCAGCCGCTCCGGGGTGGTGAAGAAGGTCATCCCGATCGGGTAGTGAAAGATCGAATTGGCGATGGCGCCGGCATCAACCAGCAGCGGGTCGAGCCCTCGGCGTTTCGCCGAGATGCCGCAGGCGAGGCCGATGGGCCCGGCGCCGGCGATGAGAACGGATTCATGGGTCATGGCGGGAATGATAGTCGCAAGTCGTGGGTCGTAAGTCGTACGTCGCGGGTCGAGGGCGTTCGGTG
>DASSOW010000168.1:0-12109 GCA_035700175.1 Gemmatimonadales bacterium
CAATCTGGGTCCGCGCTATACCGAAGCGTTCCGTGATGTCTTCCCGGAGGAAGCGAAGAAGCATGACGCGGCACTGGTGCCGTTCCTGCTGGAAGGGGTCGGTGGTGTGGATTCGCTGAACCAGGGCGACGGCATTCACCCAACGGCGGCGGGGCAGAGGGTGGTGGCTGGGACTGTGTGGGGGGTGCTCGTGAAGGTCGTAAGTCGTACGTCGTAGGTCGCAGGTCGCAGGTCGCAGGTCGTAGGTCGCAGGTCGCAGGTCGCAGGTCGTATGAGTGACAGCCGCGGGCCGGGCGGTCTCGACGAAGGCACGATCTCACCGGAACTGCGCCACGCTGCGGCACTACCTTCGCTCTCAGCGCTCAGCGCCCGGCTCCCAGCGTCACCACCCCGAATCTTGCATCCGGCGTCGTGGCGTAGCGTAGATCCATGATGTGCACGGTATGGCTGCCGCCGCTGCTGTCCACGATGAATGTGGGAAACCGTGCCCAGCTCAGGAATTGGCGGCCGCGGAGCGAGGCCGCTGCCTGAGTGACGGCAGGCTCCGATGGCTGAATGGCGGAGAACGTCTGGACCGATGCGGCCGCGACGTGCGGCTGGTGCAGCCAGTCGAAACGCGCAGTGCGATACTCATCCCCCTGCTGCACCACGACGTCACGGCGCAGCGGATTCAGGAAGACCGGCGAGGCCATGACACGCTGGACCGCACCGGGATAGCGCGCCTGCAGCTCGCGGGCGGCGGCCTGTCCGGCTGCGCGGCCACTGCCGAGCATCGCCACGATATAGGCCAGCGTTACGGCGAGGGCCAGGCGCGCCGGTCGCTCCGGGGTGACATTGCGCTGGCGGGAACGCCGCTGGCTCCGGCTGGCCCACACCCCGAGGCCCAGGACCAGGATGATCCACGGGTCCACGATGAAGAGCGCATCGCCGTACGTCCATGCACGGTTCCACGGCAGCAGCCAGTGCACGCCGTAGGTGTTGAGGCTGTCGAGCAGCGGGTGGGTGAGCATGCCGGCGTATGCCAGCAGGAGGATCTGTCCCGGGCGCATCCGCGAGGGCAGCACCGCCGAGCTGAGCTTGCGGGAGAGCGTCTCGAGCAGGAGGAGCACGAGCGCCAGCAGGAGCGGCAACACCACCAGCGCCACGACGCCATGGGTCCAGCCACGGCGCCAGTAGAGCGCGGCCTCCGGCCCATGGAGATATGCGAGCACGTCAATGTCGGGCAGGTTGGCGGCGATGAGCAGCGTGGCGTAGCCCATCGCCGTCCGGCGCGCGAGGCCGCTCTCGGCGAGCGCCGCGCCGGCCAGCGTGTGACAGAGGTTGTCCATGCGCTCACGCGCCCGGCAGCGGCATCATTCCAGGGCCGCGTCCAGCTCCATGGGGACATTGTTCTTGAGCGCCTGGGAGACCGGGCACCCGTTCTTGGCATCTTCCGCGGCCTTCCTGAAGGTGGCCTCGTCGATGCCTGGCACCACGCCGCGGACCTTGAGCTTGAGGCCGGTGATCCTGAACCCGTCGCCCACCTTGCCGATGGTACATTCCGCATCCGTCGTGATGCGGGTGGGCGGTGTGCCGGCCGACTCGAGACCGAGCGACAGCGCCATGCTGAAACAGGATGCCTCCGCGGCCGCGATCAGTTCTTCCGGATTGGTGCCCTTGGCACCCTCGAAGCGCGTGGCAAATGTATAGGGGCCGCTGAAGGCGCCCGATGCTCCCTCGAACCGGCCCTTGCCGGTCTTGAGCCCGCCCTCCCATACCGCGTGTGCCTTGCTGGTCGGCATGTCTTCTCCTCGCAGAGTGAACATGGGAAAGTAGCCGCCTCCATGCCCAGGAGCATCCCTTCCGGGCCGGCCGGGAACCGGGATAGCTTGTCCAACGTGAGCATGCCTCGACTCTCTGGCGGCGCCAGCCTGTTGATCCTCCTCTGCAGCGTCGTAGCCTGCCGGGATGGACACCCCACCCTCTCGGGTGGGATGGTCGTGCGCGACAGCGCCGGGGTGCACATCGTGCTCAACACGGCGCCGGCCTGGCCGCGCGAATCGGCGTGGACCGTGGTGGACACGCCATTCTTCGATGCGGGCGGGTCGCCGGGCACCGACTTCCAGGATGTCGTGAGCGTGGTGCGCACGCGCGACGGCGCGCTCGCTGTTGCCGACGGCGGCGATCAGCGCATCCGGGTCTTCAATGGCGCGGGGGAGGTAGTTCGCATCCTGGGCGCGCGCGGAACGGGGCCCGGCGAGTTCCGCAGTCTGTCCTGGATGACTGCGGCCGGGGATTCGCTGCTGGCGTACGACGCGGTCGAACGCCGGCTCACCCTGTTCGGTGCCTACGGCAGGGTGCGGACGGCGGCACTGGACGTGGGTAACGCGCTCTTCAACATGCCGGTCGGCCGGTTCCGCGATGGCACCCTGCTGGTGGAGAGCGGGGGGCCGAGGTTTCCCTTTCCAGGCCGGCCGGGCCAGGTCCGGCGCGACTCCGCGCTACTGCTGCGGGCGGACGCCGAGGGGCATGTGCAGGACACCCTCGCCCATGTGCCCTGGAGCGAAAGTTTCGGCGTGGCGCTGGGCAGCGGCGACCGCCGCTTCATGGCGCCGATGCCTCGACCGTTCGCGCGGCGCACCAGCGCGGTCGTCCTGCACAGCGGGTTTGCGGTAGGTGAGGGCGGCACGTACGTGATCGATGTGTATTCCCACGACGGTACCTTGCAGCAGTCGATGCGGCGCAACCGGAGCGGGGCTCCAGTGACACCCGAGGCGATCCACGCCTTTGCTGACGCGCGCCGGGCCCAGCCTCCCGGCAGCGGCCTGCAGGGCTCGCTCGATTCTGCCCTGGTCACGGCGCTCGACAGCGCGCCCTTCCCCAGCAGCATGCCGGTCTTCGAACGGGTGCTGGCCGACGAGGTCGGGAACCTCTGGGTGGAGGAGTACTCGATCCGGGGCGGCCAGCCCCGCCACTGGAGCGTGTTCAACGACTCGGGGCGATGGCTGGGTGATGTCAGCACGCCCGCAGGCTTCGACCCCCAGTACATCACGGGCGATGCCCTCTATGGCGTGTGGCGAGCAGGCGGCGAAGTGCCGCGGGTGCGGGGGTATGCGTTGGTTAAGCGCTGAGAGCTGTGAGCTGTGAGCTGTGCGCTGTGAGCTATGAGCTGTGAGCTATGAGCTGTGAGCTATGGGCTACGAGCTATGAGCGGTATCTTCGCACAACGCACAGCGCACAGCGCACAGCTCACAGCTCTCAGCTCCTCCGCTTCATCACCATCACACCCAGGCCCGCCAGCGCCAGTGCGAGTGCCGCGTTCCGTCCGTCGGTCGGCACAGCATCATCCGCTACCGCCAGCGCCTTCAGCGCCTGGTCCACATCTGCCTGGGTCACCTTCCGGCCGGTAGTAAAGCCGTCCTTCGTGACTGTTGGCACGTTGACATTTCGCACTATGCCATTCGCAATGCTCACCAGCGCCGTCGGTCCGATGTCTCCGCCGGCGTTGATGGCGAGCACCCACGACCCTTCCACCGGCCAGGTCCGACGGAGTGCCGAGACGCCGTTGACATCGGTGGGCTCAAAGACGAGCGAAATGACCTGGCGCTTGCCGTCCACCATGCCGGTTGCGGTACCGGTGAGCGGAATCGCCGCCATCTGTCCCACGTGATAACTGTGCACCAGCAGGTAGGCGCCGTGCATGCTACGGTTCATCGGGTTGGCGGGAAGCTCGATGGAGACCCAGGGGGGCTTGGCCGAAGCCGTGCTGGTGACGAGAGCAAGCATCAGGGCAGCCAGCAGGGCGGTGCAGGGTGTGCGTGACATGATGACCTCCGGTGACAGGGCACGAACGGGTTGACCTGCCCGTTCGATGCCGTCCACTCACGGAGCGTTTGAACCCGTCATGCGCCCGAGTTGCCGGATGGTCACGCCACCCTTGAGTGACCGCACCGAAACCTGCGCGCCTCCACTGCCCAGCGTATAGCGCACCGGCTGGCCTGCGGCCGCGGTGCGGCGCGCGTCCGGAAATCCATTGATCACCTTGCCGCTGAAGGCCACGATGTCGAGCGTGGCGTCCTGGTTGCCCGGCAGGGCCACCGTAATGGGCGCCTCGTGGGTCTGGAGGTCAACATTGCCTTCCTGCGCGACGGGGCCCTCAAAGGTCACCCGTCCAGTCACGCTCTCAATGCGGGCGGAGAGGACCTCGCGCGAGGCTCGAACCAGGATAGCGCCACTGACGCTCGAGACGGTCAGGTCACCGCCGCGACCGCTGATGCTGATCGGACCGTCGGCGGTCTTGACCCTGGTAATGGCGGCGTCGGCCCGCACGTCGATCATGCCATCCATCGACTCCGCCGTGATCACGCGCGGGGCTCCCGAGACCATGATGTCACCACTCACGCTGGCGAGGTCGAGTTCGCCAGCGACGTTCGCCACCGTGATGCGGGCCGATGCGGCCTTCACCCAGACCCGCGCCCGGCGAGGCACCTGGATTTCGAGCTGGGCGCCAGGCGCGTCGAGTCGCTCGTCTGACTCGACGCCCAGCTTGATGCCAGCGTGCGCACCACCCATGAAGAAGCGGCCTGCTCCCTTGGGGATGGTGGCACGGACCCGGACGCTGTCACCGTCCCAGCCGGTGATATGCGTGCTCCCCGCAAGGTTGAAAATCCGGATCGACACGTCCGGATCCGCCGGCACGACCCGCGTGACGGTTTCCTGCGCGCGAAGGGGCGCCACGCCGGCCAGGGCGAGCAGGGCGAACGCGGCGAAGCCAGATCGCATGTCAGAGCTCCCGCGCAATCCGGGTTGCCTGCTCCAGCAGGGCCACTCGCTGCGCCTGGCTGGTGCGGAAGAGCGCGCGCAGGTCCGGATCGGACGGATCCCTGGCCAGCGCTTCGCGTGACTCAGCGATGGCGCGGTCAATGACCGCCAGGTTGCGCTCGATCGTGGCCACCGTGGCTGGATCCAGCGAGGCGCGTTCACGCTCCAGCAGCGTGCTCAGCGCCTCCGCCCTCGGCGCATACTGTGCCTCGATGAGCTGTGCCACGGACTGGCCATTCTCGACCGGCGCGGGCGTGGTGCCGCGCTGGAGCAGGATGGCGGTCAGCGCCGATGAGCCGGCCATGAGGAGCAGTACCGCTGCGACCGCCGCGGCACGACGCCTCCACGGGGCCGGCTGGATGCGGCGCGCCACCCCCGGCCAGAGGTCGGTCGGGGGCTCGACCCCTCGGCCCAGGCTTGCAAGTGGTGCCACCAGCGCCTCGGCGGCGTCGAGGTCGGCGAGGCAGGCGGCGCAGGTGCGCGCATGCTGGGCGATGGCGTCGCGATCCGCGGGCAGCAGGCGCCCGGCGACGTAACCGTCAAGGAGCTCGCGGCAGGTATCACAGTTCATGCGTCCAGCATCTCCCTGAGCAGGCGGCGGGCCCGGAACAACTGGGCCTTGGAGGTGCCCACTGCGATGCCCGCGCGCGCCGCGATTTCATCATGGGTGTACCCTTCGACATCGTGCAGGACGAATACAGTGCGCGCACCGGCCGGGAGCCGCGCAATGGCGGCGTCGAGATCCATCGCGCCCAGCGGCTCGTGCAGCTCGCCACGTTCGTACTGCTCGGGCGCATCGGTGCTCAGGAGGCGCCTGGCTCGGCGGAAAGCCGACCGCCGGTCGGTCAGCACCACGTTCACTGCCAGCCGATGCAGCCAGGTGCCGAAACTGCTCTCGCCCCGGAAGGTGCGGAGCCGCTCCCACGCCCGCACGAAGACGTCCTGGGTCAGCTCGCCGGCCCGGACGCTGTCGCCCTCCAGCCGGAGGCAGAGTCCGTAGATCCGCGCCACGTGCGCGCGATAGAGCAGCGCGAACGCTTCGTGGTCGCCGGCCTGGGCCGGGCGCAGCGGCAGGTCGGCCACGGCGGAGGGCTGGACGCCAGGAGCGGCGAACTCAAGACGGGCGGCGAAGGCGTGCACGTTGATTGGATGCCGGAGGCCGGGTTGGGGTTTGAATGAGGGATTAGGGACTAGGGACTAGGGATTAGGGCGGAAGGGCTGGAGCCAGTTGCTCTACCCTGACCCCTAGCCCCTGGCCCCTAGCCCCTAACCCCCACTCCGCCTACACTCCTGCCTCATGGCGTTCTTCGACACCGACAAGCAGCGGGCCGCGGGCCTGATCGCCATCCTGGGCGTGGCACTTGCCATCGCCTTGTGGCCCTTCGCCGTGGGGCTGATCGGCGCGCCCGTGCTCTACGTAACGTTTGCCCCGCTGTACCGGGTGCTGACCCGGCGGCTGCCCCACGGGGTGGCCACATGGCTCATCATCATCGTGGCGTTGCTGGTCATCGCCGGACCGGTGGCGTCCATCGTGTCACTGGTGGCGACGCAGGGGCCGGAGATGCTCCGCAGCGTGGTGAACAGCCCGCTGCTCGACCGCCTGACCAGCATCCGCATCGGCTCCTATGATGTGGGCGAACAGCTCAGCCAGCAATTCCGCACCATCGGTTCACAGCTGCTGAGCCGCGCGGGACCGGCAGCGCTGGCCATCCTGGGCTCGGCCACCCGGCTCACGCTGCAGCTCACCATCGCCTTCTTCGGCTTCTACTACCTGCTGCGGTCTCCGGAGCGTTCCTGGGCCCGCATCAGGCCCTTCGTGCCCTTCAGCGCCGAGAATGCCGACTCGCTTCGCAAGCGGTTCAAGGACGTCACGATCTCCACACTGATCGGCACCTTCCTGACGGCGGCGGTGCAGGGTGCCCTGCTGGGGTTGGCATTCAAGCTTGCCGGCCTGGCCAATCCACTCTTCTGGGGTGTGATGACCACGCTGTTCGCCATCCTGCCGGTGGTGGGGAGCGGGCTCATCTGGGTGCCGGCGGTCGTGGTGCTCTACCTGCAGGGACGGCTGGTGGCGGCCATTCTGCTGACGATCTGGGGAATCTTCGGGGTCGGCGGCGTGGACAACCTGATCCGGCCCTGGGTCTACCGGCGCTACGCACGGATCCATCCGTTCATCACGGTCATCGGCGCCTTCGCGGGCATTGCCTACTTCGGGCTGCTGGGACTGCTCATCGGCCCGCTGGCCATTTCGTATTTCTTTGAGCTGATCCGGATGTACCAGGAGGAGTACCTGGCCCACGTGCTGCCACCGATTCCGGAACCCCCGCCGCCGGTCAGGCGACGGTTTTCGATCCCGGGATTTCGACGGGCAGATGATCCCAAGCCTGATGAGTCGTAAGTCATAAGTCATAAGTCGTACGACCTACGACTTATGACTTGCGACTTGCGACTCTCCAGTACGCATACACCGGCACCCCCAGGACCAGGATCCCCCCGCCTCGCAGTGCATTTCCCGGGTTTGAGGCCACCGATCCCACCACGACGTAGCCGGCTGCGAGAATGAAGAGCAGCGCGAGCACCGGGAAGCCCGGCATCCGGTAGCCGGCGTCGCCCGAGGGAAGTCCGGCGCGCTCGCGCCGGCGATACACGAAGAGCGCCGCGGCGGCGAGCCCGAAGAAGATCCAGTCCGCGAACACCACGTAATCGAGCAGCTGGCCGTACCGATTGGTCCGCACCAGCAGCAGTGCCCAGAGCGCCTGGACAACGATGGCTGCCGCGGGCGTGCGGTAGCGCGGATGCAGCCGGGCAAAGCGGGCGAAGAAGAGGCCGTCGGCCGCCACCGTCTGGTACACGCGCGGGCTCACCAGGATCACCAGGTTGAGAAAGCCGAACGTCGAAAGCACGATGCCGAGTGCCACGATGGTGCCACCCACCGGTCCCGCCAGTGCCAGCATGGCATCGGACGCCGGGGCGTCGGAGGCGGCGAGGCCGGCCGCGCCGAGCCCGTGCAGGTAAGTGACGTTGGCGAGGATGTACACCAGCACCACTCCCGCCACGCCGATGATCAGCGCCCTCGGCAGGTTCCGCTCCGGGGCGATCATCTCTTCCGCCACAAAGTTGGTCTGCTGCCAGCCGCCATACGAAAAGAGCACGGGGACCAGTGCGGCACCCACCGCCAGGATAAGCGATGGAGGCGCGGCGGGTTCGGGCAAGGCCGCGGCGGGGGCGGGCAGCAGCCCCAGGATCGAGCCGGCGCCGGCGGCGATGATGACGGCGAGCGCCAGCAGCTTGAGCACGGTGAAGATGTTCTGCGTCACCGCGCCCCAGCGCACGCCGACGTAGTTGATGACCGAGAGCAGGACGATCGCGCCGCCGGCAACTGGAATCCTCCAGGCCGAGGGCGCGTGGAGCAGCGACAGCAGGTAATCCGAGAACGTCACGGCCACGGCGGCGATGGCGCCGGTGCCGATGATGAGCAGCAGCGCCCACGCATAGAGAAACGCAGGCAGCCCGCCGAACGCGTCCCGGATGTACACGTAATGCCCGCCGGCGCGTGGCGCGCGGGCGCCCAGCTCGGCGAAGACCAGCGCGCCGATCATGGCAATGGCGCCGCCCACGATCCAGACACCCAGCGTGAGCGGCGCGGTCAGGACGCGCTGCGCCACCACCTGCGGATTTCGGAAGATACCCGCGCCGATGATGCCGCCCATGACCAGCATCACCCCGGAAAAGAGCCCGACACGCCGGGCGTACGAGACCGGACTGTCAGCCACGCTCACCATCCACCTGCATCCGCACCTCCTCGAGTTCCTGGAGAAATTGCCGGCAGAGCGAGACCAGTTCGGCGGCGTCGGCGCTCAGCGCCTCCCACTGTGCCGACGGTGCGGCGAGCTCGATGCGCCGCGCCAGTTCCGACACCTGGAAGGCGCCAAAGTTTCCCGTGGTCGAGATGAGGCTGTGAGCGGCCGGCGCCAGCTCGGCGGCGTCACGCGCTGCCACGGCCGCCTCGACCCGGGCGAGCCGGGCCGGCAGTTCCTCCAGGACCAGGCGCACCAGGGTGCGCACCAGCACCGGTCCTCCGATGTCCTGCAGCCGCTCGACCGCGGCCGGATCCATGATCATGCGTGTCCCTGTCGTGCGGCGCGCCGCGGTAGCACCCGCGGCCCGCCTCCGCTATCATCCGCGGCGTATGAATCGTCCCGACCCGTCGCGTACACTTCTGATTGTCGCCTTCGGGATCGTCTACGTCGTCTGGGGCTCCACCTACCTCGCCATCCGCATTGCCATCGAGACCATCCCGCCATTGCTCATGGCCGGGACGCGTTTCCTCGTGGCCGGTGCCGTGCTCTATGCCTGGGCGCGGGCGCGCGGCGCGCCGCGCCCGGGTATTCGCGCATGGCGTGATGCCGCCCTGCTCGGGGCGCTGTTCCTGTTTATCGGGAACGGCGGCCTGGTCTGGGCGGAGACGCGGGTCCCGTCCGGCCTTGCCGCCGTGCTTGCCGCGACCACACCGCTCTGGACCGTACTGATCGAGCGACTGCGGGGCTCCTCCGAGTCGGTGCGCCCGCTGGTGTACGCCGGCCTGATCCTTGGTCTCGGCGGTGTCATCCTGCTGATGATTCCCGGCGGCCACGAAGAGGCCGTGGATCTATTGGGCGCCGGCGTGATCCTGGTGGCGGCGCTGGTCTGGGCCTACGCCATGGTCATCACCCGCTCACTCACCCTGCCCGACTCCGGGGCGCTTTCAGCGGCCATCCAGATGCTGGCTGGCGGCACGCTGCTCATCATCGCGGGGAGCCTGGGTGGCGAGTGGTCCGGTTTTGCGCCCCATGCCGCCAGCGTTCGCTCGCTGCTGAGCCTCGGCTATCTGATCGTATTCGGCTCGCTGGTAGCCTACAGCGCGTTTACCTGGCTGCTTCGCGTGGCGCCTGCCGGTCGCGTCTCAACGTACGCGTACGTAAATCCGGTCGTCGCGGTGCTGCTGGGCTGGCTGCTGGCGTCCGAGCCATTTGGTCCGCGGGAACTGGCGGCTTCGGCCGTGATCATTGCCGGCGTGGCGCTCATCATTTCCGGTCGGACGCGGCCAGCGGGCACCCGTTCGCGTTGACCTTGGCGCCGGCCGGCGTGCCCGGGCAGACGTCATTGATGTCGATCACGCCGTCATTGTCCGAGTCGCTTCGCCGAACGCAGCCGGTGGCATCCACCTGCGAGCCGGGCGGGGTGCCCGGGCAGGCATCATCCACGTTGCGCACGCCATCGGCGTCTTCATCGCCCTCCGCTGAGGGCCCGCCGGATCGCCCGGGGAAAAACGAGACACCCAGCGTCGCGCCGAGATTGGCGTAACTGGGTGCATCCGCCTCGGTGAAAGTCATCCAATCCCAGGTGCCGCCGGCCCGCACCATGAACTGCGACGTGATGCCGATTCGTGCGCCCACCGTTGTCCCGAGCCCCGCGTTCGTGGCCGACAGGTCCTTCCCGTAGATCTCGAGCACCGGACCGGTACCGGCGAAGAGCGAGAGCCTGTCAGTGAAAGGAAGGTTGAGCAGCAGCCGCAGGTGCACCGGCAGGTGCGAGCCCTCGAGCGCGCCCAGGTTGCTGGTGGAATAGGAGGCATCGGCATCAACTGACAGGACCGGCGAGAAGTAGTAGCCCGCCCCCACGCCGATGCCGAGCGCGTCATCGAGGCCGATGTCGTCGGAGTAGTGGGTCCCTCGGCCGAACAGTCCCACTTCGATGGCGTGTGGCTGCTGGCCCGCGAGCGGGACGGCGGCGATGCTCAGCGCGAGGCAGGCCCGGATGCAATGTGCGAGCACGTGATCGCTCCAGCGCAAGTCTACGCAAAGGTAGCCACGCAGAGACCGGAAAAGCGAACCGCCCTCCGGCAGGAGCCGGAGGGCGGTTCAGGTCCAGCGGTGTGCGACGTACTACTGGAGGCGCACCAGTTCCGTACGGCGGTTCTGGGCCCGACCGGCCTTGGTCGAGTTGGAAGCCACCGGACGATCCCAGGCATAACCCTTGGCCGTCATGCGGTCGGCGGAGATGCCCTTGCTGATGAGGTAGTTCCGCACCGACTCGGCGCGCTGGCGCGAGAGCCGCTCGTTGAGCGCACGCGGACCGGTGTTGTCGGTGTGACCCGCGACCTCGACCCGGACGTCCGGATTATCGGCCAGGGTCGCCGCGACTTCATCGAGGATGAAGCGCGAGCTCTGGGTCAGCGTCGCAGTGCCGGTGGCAAAGTTGACGCCCGGCAGGGTGACGTTGGCGTTGGCGCTGGCGGTCAGCTTGTTGAGGCTGTCGCGCAGGGCCTGGATCTGTGCCTCGCTGATGCCGGCGGCCATGGCGGCGCTGTCACGTGCAGCCTGGGCGGCGGCACGCTCGGCGGCGGCGATGGAGTCAGCACGCGCACGCTCGGCAGCGGCGATGGAATCGGCCCGGGCGCGCTCGGCGGCCGCGATCGAGTCTTCACGCGCCTTGGCCGCGGCGGCAGCGGCAGCAGCAGCCTGTGCCGCGTTGATCGAGTCCTGGTTGACCGGCGGGCAACCGGAGGCGTTCACCGGGCTGCCACGCGGCGAGTCGGGGCACTGGTCGATGTCATCCTTGACACCGTCCTTGTCGGCGTCACCCACGCGCCCGATGCCGGCGTTCTTGCCGAACAGCCAGGACAGGCCGGCCTGGAAGCCCCAGTGCTGGTCAGTGGTGTCCGGCGCCGAATTGAGGGCAAAGTTGGGATCGCCCATCAGGCCCATGAAGTCGAGCGTGCCATCGAGCCGGATGGAAAGGCGGCTGCCAAGGCCAAAGCGGAAGCCGGCAATGGCGCCAGGCCCCGACTCATCACCCTCGGCGCTGAGGCCGGGGACATCGTTGCCACGGTCCCAGTACTTGTTGAACACATAGCGGCCACCGAGGAACATGGCGGCGTGCTGGCCCATGGGGATGTGGCCCAGCAGTTCGGCCGCCGCATTCATGGCGTCGACGCGGCCGTCACGCCGGGCGTAGCGCGTCGGAGTGTATGCTGCACTGATGTCGAGCTCGATCTGGTTGACCGGGAAGATGCCGAGGCGCAGGCCGCCGCCGGTGCGGTTGGCCAGGCCATAGCTTTCACCAAACCAGTTTTTGCGGGCAAAGAGCCCGAACTCCACGGTGCCCGACCCCTGGGCACTGGCTGCGGGCGCGAACAGCACCGCCAGCAGCCCGGACAGTACAAGGCCTCGAAGCTTCATCATGCACTCCGCTGGAAAAGTTGAAAACCGTGGCGGACACGCCCGCCCGTGATCAGTGCTTCCGCAACCTGCGCCGCCCACTGATGCTT
>DASSOW010000169.1:0-6926 GCA_035700175.1 Gemmatimonadales bacterium
AGCTACGCGGTCGGTGGAATCGGCTACGGCCTGCTCGGCGATATCATCGTCGGCATGCTCGGCGCCGTGATTGGTGGTTATCTCTTCAATGCGTTCGGCGTGACTTCACCCACCGGTGGCCTCCTCGGCGCCATCATCGTAGCGTTCATCGGCGCCGTAGTCCTGCTGCTGCTGGTACGAGCGCTGAGGCCGAGGAGACTGTAGAGGGTCGCGGGTCACGGGTCACGGGTCACGGGTCGCGGGTCTCGTGACTCGTGACTCGTGACCCAAATTGCTACCAAACTCCATCCCCCGCCATCCCCGTAACCATACCCAGATGCTAACTCGTTCCCTGACAATTATTTGCCTTGCCATGGTGCTTCCTGCTGCGCTCCCCGCCCAAGCCTCCATCGCGGTCATTCCCCGGCCGGCGCATGTCACCATGGGCACCGGCACGTTCCATATCGAGCGAGGAACGGAGATCCGGGTGCTGCACGCGGGACGCCACATCGGAGAGCAGCTGGCGGATTACCTGGAGCCGGCGATGGGATGGCGGATGCCGGTGCGGGTGGGCGGGACGCCATCGGGATCGGAGCTGGTGCTGATTCGGGACACGAGCCTGTACGCCCTGGGCGCTGAAGGCTACAAGCTCTCGGTTACCAGCCATCGCGTCACGGTGCGCGCGCCGGAGACCGCGGGACTCTTCTACGGCCTCCAGACCATTCGCCAGCTCCTGCCCACCGACATCTTCCGCGATGCGCCGGTGGACAGCACTGACTGGAGCATGCCGGCGGTGACGATCGAGGACCAGCCGAGATTCCGGTGGCGGGGTGCGCACCTTGATGTGGTGCGGCACTTCATGCCCAAGGAGTTCGTCAAGAAGTACATCGACCTCCTGGCGCTCCACAAGATGAATTCGTTCCACTGGCATCTCACCGATGACCAGGGCTGGCGGATAGAGATAAAGAAGTACCCGAAGCTCACCGAGGTCGGCGCCTGGCGGAAGGAGACGATGGTTCCGCCCTATCCGCGGAACCGCGCCGAGATGAAGTTCGACAGCACGCCCACGGGCGGGTTCTACAGCCAGGACGATATTCGGGAGATCGTGGCCTACGCGGCGGACCGCCACATCAACGTGGTGCCGGAGATCGAGATGCCGGGCCATGCCGTGGCGGCCATTGCGGCCTATCCGGAGTTGGGCCTGACCGGTGACACCACGACGGTCGCCACGTACTGGGGCGTCTTCAGCAACATCCTCAACCCCACCGACGCCACGGTGAAGTTCTTCCAGGACGTGCTCACCGAAGTGATGGAGCTCTTCCCCAGCAAGTTCATTCACGTGGGCGGCGACGAGGCCGACAAGGATCTCTGGAAGGCGAGCCCGGTCATCCAGGCACGCATCAAGGCGCTCGGGCTCAAGAACGAAGCGGAGCTGCAGAGCTGGTTCATCCAGCAGATGGACAAGTTCCTCACTGCCCACGGCCGCCGGCTGATCGGCTGGGACGAGATACTGGAGGGCGGGCTCGCACCGGGTGCCACCGTCATGTCGTGGCGCGGTGTGGCCGGCGGCATCGCCGCGGCGCGCGCGGGGCATGACGTGGTCATGGCGCCGACCAGCCACACCTATCTCGACTATTACCAGTCGCGCGACACGCAGCATGAACCGATCGCCATCGGCGGCTTCCTGCCGATGGACACGGTGTACGCCTTCGATCCGTATCCCGATTCCCTCGAGGCGCGGTACCGGAAGCATATCCTCGGCGCGCAGGTCCAGCTCTGGACCGAATACATCCCGACGCCCAAGCAGGCCGAGTACATGGCCTATCCCCGGACGTCAGCGTTCAGCGAGGTGGTGTGGACGCCGGAGGACGAACGGGATTACAGTGACTTCCTCCGCCGGCTGAAAGTGCACGAGAAGCGGCTGGAGGCGCTGGATGTGAACTACAGGGCGGACGGGGCGGACGGGGCGGACGGGGCGGACAGGTAAAACGCGCGGGAGGGGCAAAGGCTAGCCTTTGCCCCTCCCGCGCCACGCATTGCTAGCCTTTGCCCCTCCCCGCGCCACGCATTGCTAGCCTTTGCCCCTCCCGCGCGTATCGCCTTCGGCCTTCAGCCTTCAGCCCCCAGCGCTCTCACCCACACCTCCCTGTACCGCACCAGACTCCCATGATCCTGCAGCAAGAGCGGCAGCTTGTCGGGATGCGCTGCGTAGGGCGGGCGCGCCTGGTGGGCCGTGGGGCCGGTGAGCACCACGTGATCCTGCACCAGCACGCCGTTATGGAAAACGGTGACGACCGCCGGACGCTCGAGTGACCCATCGCCCTTGAACTTCGGCGCATGGAAGATGATGTCGTACGTCTGCCACTCGCCCGGCTTCCGGCTCGCGTTGACTAGCGGCGGATACTGGCCATAGAGTGACGCCGCCTGGCCGTCGGCGTAGGTGGGATTGTCGTAGGAATCGAGCACCTGCACTTCGTACTTGCCCATGAGGAACACGCCGCTGTTGCCGCGCTCCTGGCTCTCGCCCCTGGGCGGCGTGGGCGACATCCATTCGATGTGAAGCTGGACACTGCCGAAGCCCCGCGCCGTCTGGATGGCGCCCGCGCCCGGCTTCACTTCCATGTAGCCATCGCGCACCGTCCATCCCGCTGGCTTGCCGTCTTCCGAGCGCCACCGGGAAAGATCCTTTCCATCGAACAGCACGACGGCATCCGACGGTGCCGGCACCGCCGCACCGGCAGGAGCCGGTGTCACGATCGGCGGCCGGGGACGGGTGCTGTCGGTCGGCGGCCAGGGGATGTCGGGAATCTGCTGGGCGGACAGTGGCATGAGGGGAAGAATGAAGCCGATCGCCGCCAGTGCCAACGCACGGTTCATCGCGGGAGTCCTCGGTGGGGATTCACAGGGCATGGCTGACCGTGGCATACTTCAACCTCACCGCCAATCCGGAGCCATGCATGACCATTCCGTCTGACACGCCGTCGCCCCGGCGCGCGTTCCTTGGAAAAGTAGCCGGTACCGCCGCCGTGCTCGCTGCGGGCAGCATGGTACCCGCCGAGCTCCGTGCCATGGCTCCGTCGGCCCGTCCGCTTCCACCGGGCGATTGGGACATGAGCTGGGTGGACCGGATTACCGGTGAACATCGCCAGGTGTTCGACTGCCCCGAGATCAACGACGCCACCGCACTGCACCAGATGCGGGTCTGGCTGGGTGGCTTCAACGAAGTCTACCACACCTCCGACGCCGACATGCACGGCGTGCTGGTGATCCGCCACCAGGCCATTCCCATGGTGGTGAACGACGCCATGTGGGCCAAGTACAAGCTGGGCAAGGCCAGTGAGTCAGTGGATCCCGCCAGCGGCAAGCCCGCGGAGCGGAATCCGTTCCTCAATGCCAATGGCAAGGAAGGCGACGAGCACACCCTGCTGTGGGCGGATGGTGGACTCGATACGCTGATGAAGCGGGGGCAGACGGTGCTCGCCTGCAACATGGCGCTGCATTTCATGTCTGGCCAGGCAGCGAAGAAGGCCAGGATGCCGGCCCAGGACGTCTACACTGAGATGCGCGCCAACCTGCTGCCGGGCGTGACCCTCATGCCGTCAGGCATTTTCGCGGTGACGCGGGCGCAGGAAGCGGGCTGCCGATTGATGTTCACGGGGTGATGGGGCGAGCAGGAAGGCAGGTGGTCAACGGTCGACGGTCGAGGGTCAAGGGTCAAGGGTCGAGAGTCGAGAGTCGAGAGTCGAGAGTCAACGGCCGCCAGTGATGTCATTGCGAGGCAGCGCAGCTGCCGAAGCAACCTTACAGCCCGACCGCGATCTCACGGGCGGAGTTCCCACGGGACTCCGATGTCGGGCTGCAAGGTTGCTTCGCCCCTTTGGGGCTCGCAATGACGCGTTGACCGTTGACCGTCGACCTCTTCTCCAGCCGCCTAGCCGCCTATTTCCACCTTCGTTCGCCGTACAATCGCCTCACCGCGTGCCGTAGTCACTTCGACTTCGATCGTGTAACTGCCCGCCGAGAGCCGGCGCGTGCCCAGCGAACGCTGGAAGACCTGGCGCGGGTGACGCACCTCGTCGCTAAAGCTCAGTGTCACGGCGTGGCTGGAATCGTCTCCCTTCATGACCCGAATCTGCGTGCGGAGCTCGCTGCCCGGCTCCAGCCCTGCCAACTCGTAGTAGATCTCGATCGGCTCGCCGTGCCGCCACACCGAGAGCGGATTGAGCGCGATGGTCTCGCCGCCAAGCTGCCACCTGAGTCCGCCACGCTCCATGCCCGGCACGACGTCGCTCATGGTGAGTGACTCCCTTGCCCACGCTACGATAATGCTGTCCCGCCCGACGACAGCGCCGCGCGAATCCACCGGCAGCGAGTCGTCGGTTTCGGGCGATCGCAGTGGCGATTCCTGGATCATCACACGTGTGTTATAAAGTCCGGCCGGAAGCGGCAGTGTCAGTACGCCCGTGAGCCAGGCGTTGTGGCCCACTGATTTGGGCGCGCTGAACCAACGTGTTGTGTCCAGTTCGAACCGGGCGGCACCGGAGGGCGGATACGCGATGATCCGGAAGTCGAGCGGGAACGCGGCGACTGTGGAATCATTCGGAACTGGCCGCTGCTAGAGATCGGAGACCCGCACGCCAAACACGACGAGCGCCTGGCCACCGTCGCTGGACCGCGGAAGCAGCGAATAGATATTGACGACCGGGGCGACGCGGTGCTCGAAGACGAGAGGGTATGCATCAGTCGTCAGCGAGGTGTCAAGCATCTCAGCCCACTCCCTTTCCCACTGCTGACGACGAGGCCCCGATGCAATTCCGCAATACCTGGGTGACAAATCGCACACGGTGCCGAACCGCTGGCCGCCCACCCGGATGATGAGTCGGCGCGTGCCATCCTCGTATTCCCAGAAATTGCCAGCGAAATCAGTCGGCGGACCTTGGCGGAGCCACACAGCGCCGGGAAGCAGATAACCATTCGCGGTTTGCGCATACCCCGAGAGCATCGAGCTATCGAGCAGCGCAATCAGCGGACGCTCGGTAGAGTCCATCATCCCGAGCGGATCGGCTGGACCCGAACCAGTGCCGAACACAAATGGAGCGATCTGGCTAGGCAGACCGATGGGGCGGAAGCTCCGCTCGGCGACTTCGAGCCGCCGGTAGTGCTCGGCCAATCGCTCGCCGTCGGGCCTCCCGGCGTCCGCATCACGCCGGGCCCAGAAGCGGGTGACGAGCGCTCCCATGGAATCGATTGGTGCGCTATCGAGCGCAGGGCGTTCAGGCGGGCTCGCGACCAGCGCGAGTGACTTACGGTAGGGCTTGGCGTCGGCTTCGGAGTGGATGCTGCGGGCGCCCGCGAGATAGGCCTGGTGCGCTGCGTCCGCCTCACCGGCGTGATACAGCTCGCGGGCGAGCTCCAGCCACGCGAGCGCCGAGTCGCCACCGGCGGCGAGGGTGCGGCGAAAAAGGACCCCGGCGGAGTCACGATCACCAGCTTCGCGCTCGAGACGTCCGCGCGCCAGCAACAGCCATGGAGGTGGCGATCCGATGTGCACGTTCAGCCGGCGGAATGCGTGCATCGCATCGCCTTCCTGTGGCCAGCGGTCCTGCTTTGCGATCACCTCGATCAATTCATGCGCGGCGTCGAGCAACGTGGGATCGAGTTTGAGTGCGTAGAGGAAGGCGTTGCCCGCGCCGTGGAGGTAGTCGGTGCCGAGAAGCTGGCGTGGCCCGGGCCGGGCAAGATCACCGCGGTCGGCGGCAGCGACCCGAGCGCGGCCGAGTTGCAGCCAGAGGCAGGCGGCGCTGCTGTCCCGCACAATGGCGGACAGACTATCGAGCGCGGCGCGGCTGGAGACGTCGCCGGTGCATTCGGCAGGAACTGCCTGGGCAGACGCGACGCGGAAACTCGCGACAGACAGCAGCCCGACGCTCAGGAATGCGCGCCAGATGGGCTGAAACATGGAATCTCCTCAGGGGAGGATATCGCAAGGTGAAGCGGATTGGCGGGAGGGGCAAGTTGGCCGAGATGGGCAGGTGTATCCGATCTCACCAGGCCAATGCAGGGGCGGGCTGCGGCCGCCCCATCGCCACGCGATCTCATCCGGCATCGCTGGCGGCCTGCGGCCGCCCCATTCACTTCCAGATGCCCACCTTCGCGAGCGCCACCGTCCCCACCGCCTCTTCCACCACCACCCGTACGCGATCCGTTCGCGTCGGCGTCACCCGATCGAGCTTCCGGTGTCCGATGGTGGTGCCACGCGATATCGTGGCCCAGCGGCCATCACTCCACGCATCCACCCGATACCGTGCAACGGTCTGGCCGTGTTCGATGGCCTCGCGCAGGTCCACAACATCGAACTGCACAGGGTTGGGAAGCGTGAGCGTCACACCACGCGAGGATTTCGCGACGCGTGCGCCTTGAGCGAGATCGGTCGCGAACATCCTCTCGAGCTTGTCGCCGAAGGCGGTGAGCTGGGCAACATCGGCCTCATGCAGCAGGCCGTCCCGTGTGGGCGGGACGTTGAGCAGGAGGTTGGCGTTCCGGCCCACCGACATGAAATGGAGCTCGACAAGCTCGTCGGCGGTCTTCACCTTCCCATTCTCTGCCTCGTGCCAGAACCACCCAGGCCGGATGGAGACATCGGCCTCACCCGGACGCCAGACGCTGCCGGCAGGGTCGCCGTGCTGCAGCATCGCTTCCACCTCGGGTCCTGACACACCGGGATACGGAACCGTCTCCGGATTCACGGTGCACCAGTTGGGATCTCCCGCCGGTCCCTTCTCGTTCCCGATCCACCGCACGTCCGGCCCCGAATCAGAGAACATCACGGCCTCGGGCTGCAGCCTTCTCACCGTGCGATGGATCCGCTCCCAGTCATATACCTGCCGCTTGCCGTTGGGCCCCTCGCCATTGGCGCCGTCGAACCACACCTCGGCGATCGGTCCATA
>DASSOW010000170.1:0-8708 GCA_035700175.1 Gemmatimonadales bacterium
GCCAGCGCTTCGGGCCCGCGCGCTGGATCGAGAACGGCAAGGCGTACACGACGGTCGAGCGGTCGAAGGACGTCCAGGGCGGCAGCGACATCGTGCGCTACGAGACGGCCAGCGGCAAGCGAAGCGTCCTCGTCTCGGCCAAGTCGCTCACGCCCAAGGGTGACACCGCCGCGCTCGACTTCGACGACTATATCTGGTCGCCCGACAACTCGAAGCTCATGCTCTTCACCAACACCCAGAAGGTCTGGCGCAGCAACACCCGCGGCGACTTCTGGGTGCTGGACCGCAAGAGCGGCACGCTCACCAAGCTGGGCGGCAACGCTGAACCCTCGACCCTCATGTATGCCAAGTTCTCGCCCCAGGGCGACCGGGTGGCATATGTGATGAAGGGCGACATCTACGTCGAGGGCCTGGCCGACCAGAAGATCACCCGGCTCACCACAGGCGCCGATTCGCTCCATGTCAACGGCATGAGCGACTGGGTCTACGAGGAGGAATTCGGACTGCGCGACGGCTTCCGCTGGTCGCCCGACGGCACCCGGATCGCGTTCTTCCATTTTGACATGACCGGCGTCGGCACCTTCCTGCTCATCAACGATACCGACTCGCTCTATCCCTTCGTCATTCCCATCCAGTATCCCAAGTCTGGCACCACCAACTCGGCGGTCACCGCGGGCGTGGTGAGCGCGTCGGGCGGCAAGGTCACCTGGCTCGACATCCCCGGCGAGCCGCGGGACAACTACCTGCCGTGGATGGAATGGGCCGGCAACGATGACGTGATGGTGCAGCGCATCAACCGCCGGCAGGATACCGACAACGTCATGCTGGTGAATGCGGCGACCGGTAAGGCTCGGACGGTGGTGCCGGAGCACGACGACGCCTGGATCGACCTGGTGGATGACGTGCCCTGGCTCGAGGGCGGCAAGGAATTCCTCTGGAGCAGCGAGCGCGACGGGTGGCGGCACATCTGGCGGATTGCGCGCGCAGATGGGAAGGCCACGCTCGTGACCCGCGGCGATTTTGACGTGGTGTCCGTAGCGGGCGTGGACCAGAAGGGTGGCTGGCTCTATTTCATTGCCTCGCCGGAAAACGCCACCCAGCGCTTCCTCTATCGCACCCGTCTCGATGGCAAGGGCAGCGCCGAGCGGGTCACGCCGAAGGGCGCCATCGGGAATCACAGGTATGCCATCTCGCCCGACGGAAAGTGGGCGCTGCATGTGGCGTCGAGCTTCGACGTCCCGCCCACCACCGAACTGGTGAAGCTGCCCTCGCACCAGACTGCGCGCATGCTGGTCGCCAACGACACGCTCAAGATGCACGTGAAGCCCTGGGTCGCCCAGCCGGGCGAATTCTTCCAGGTGACGGTCTCGGACAGCGCCACGCTCGACGGCTGGATGATCAAGCCGGCCGATTTTGATTCGACCAAGACGTACCCGATCCTCATGTACGTCTACGGCGAGCCGGCCGGCCAGACGGCACAGGATTCCTGGATGGGATCGAGCCGCATCTGGTACCAGATGCTCGCCAACAAGGGGTATCTCGTCGCCACGGTGGACAACCGCGGGACGCCGTCGCCCAAGGGCCGTGCCTGGCGCAAGGTGGTGTATGGTGCCGTGGGCGTGCTGAGCTCGGAGGAGCAGGCCGACGCCGTGCGGGTGCTGGCGCGCACCCGGAGCTACGTCGATTCCACTCGTGTGGCCATCTGGGGCTGGAGCGGCGGCGGGACCAACACCCTCAACGCCATGTTCCGCTATCCCGACGTATATCAGGTGGGGATGTCAGTGGCACCGGTGCCCGACCAGCGCCTCTACGACACCATCTACCAGGAGCGCTACATGGGGACGCCCCAGGGCAATCCTGAGGGCTACAAGAAGGGCTCCGCCATCAACTGGGCCGAGGGGCTCAAGGGCGAACTGCTGCTGATGCACGGCTCGGGCGACGACAACGTGCACTTTCAGGGGAGCCAGCGCCTGCTCAACCGGCTGATTGAGCTCGACAAGCAGGTCGACTTCCTGGAATATCCCAACCGGACGCACTGCATCTGCGAAGGTCGCGGCACCACCCTGCACGTCTACTCGACGCTCACGAGGTATCTGCTGACGCACCTGGAGGCGGGGGGGAAGTAGGGGCTAGGGGCTAGGGGCTTCGCACAACGTGTCATTGCGAGCCGGGTCCGTGCGCCAGCACGGTCCCGGCGAAGCAACCTTGCAGCCTCAAAGCGATCATTCGGCCGATGTCGGCTCGCGAGACCGACGCCCGAGAGGTGACGGAGCTCCGTCGAAGATCACAGCCGGGCTGCAAGGTCGCTTCGCCGCGCCTCCGGTGCTCCTCGCAATGACAGCGCATGGTGAGCCGCCAACAGCCAGCAGCCAGCAGCCAGCGACCACCATCTGGCACCACCCTCTCAACTCGGCTAAACTTCCCCAGCTCTCTCACCCCGGGAAATCGCCGTTGTCCACTGCACCACCCGAGCAGACTACCCTGGCCGATCGCTACCGCCTGGAGCGGGAGATCGGCCGGGGCGGTATGGCGACTGTCTACCTGGCGCAGGACCTCAAGCACCACCGGCCGGTGGCGGTGAAGATCCTGCACGCCGAGCTCGCCGCCAACGTAGGTAGCGAACGCTTCCTGCGCGAAATCGAAATCGCCGCTCGGCTGAGTCATCCGCATATTCTCACGCTCATAGATTCGGGCAGTATCGAGAGTCACGGGTCACGGGTCACGGGTCTCGCTGACCCTGTCGCGACTCGCGACTCGCGACCCGCGACCCTCCTCTACTACGTCATGCCCTTCGTCGAGGGCGAATCGCTCCGCCAGCGGCTCAACCGCGACAAGCGAATCCCGCTGGAAGAGGCGGTCGCCATCGCCCGCCAGGTGGCGAGCGCTCTCGCCTACGCCCACAGCCGGGGCGTGGTGCATCGCGACATCAAGCCCGAAAACGTGATGCTGTCGGGTGGCGAGGCCATCGTCACCGATTTCGGCATCGCCAAGGCGGTGAGCGGCGCCAACGACAACCTCACCCAGACGGGAACGTCCGTCGGCACGCCCGCCTACATGAGCCCGGAGCAGGCCTCGGGCGACATGAACCTCGACGGCCGAAGCGATCTCTACTCCCTCGGCTGCGTCCTCTACGAAATGCTGGCCGGCACGCCTCCCTTCACCGGGGCCAACGCCCAGGCGGTGATCGTCAAGCGCTTTACCGAGACACCGCCATCGCTCCGGGGTCGCGTGGAAGTGCCCGACGCCGCGGAAACAGCCGTGATGCGGACCCTGGCGCGGAATCCGGCCGACCGCTATTCCACCGCCACCGAGATGGCCCAGGCGCTGGTGGATTCCATTCGGGTGGTGACACCGGTGAGCACTGTCAGCACGTCGGTAAGCACCGTCGCGCCCACCAAGTCCATCGCCGTGCTGCCCTTCGTGGACATGAGCCCGGACCGGGACCAGGAGTATTTCACGGACGGCGTGGCCGAGGAGATCATCAACGCGCTCAGCAAGCTCGAGGCGCTGCGGGTGGCGTCGCGCACCTCATCGTTCGCGTTCAAGGGCAAGAACGAGGACATCGGCGAGATCGGGAAGAAGCTCAAGGTGGGCACGGTGCTGGAAGGGAGCGTGCGGAAGGCGGGAAACCGCCTTCGCGTCACTTCACAGCTGGTGGACGTGACCAACGGTTACCAGCTCTGGTCCGGCCGCTTTGATCGGGAGCTGGAGGATGTCTTCGCCATCCAGGACGAGATCGCGTCCAGCATCACCAAGGCGCTGAGCGTGGTGCTGAACGAGGATGAGAAGAAGAAGATCGAGCGCCCGCGCAGCGAGAACATCGAGGCCTATGAGTTCTACCTGCGTGGCCGGCAGTACTTCCACCAGTTCCGGGAGAAGGCGCTGCAGTTTGCCCGGCGCATGTTCACCCGCGCCATCGAGATCGATCCGGGCTACGCTCGCGCCTATGCCGGCATCGCCGACTGCAGTTCCATGCTCTACCACTACTGGGACGCAAGCGACGCCAACCTGGAGCAGGCCAACAGCGCGAGCCAGAAGGCGCTCGAGCTGTCGCCCGGTCTCGCTGAGGCACACGCGTCACGCGGCCTCGCGCTGAGTCTTAGCAAGCAGTACGACGCCGCGGCCGCCGAGTTCGAGAAGGCCATCCAGCTGGATCCCAAGCTCTACGAAGGCCACTACTATTACGCGCTGGCCCGTTTCGGCGAGGGCAATTATCGGGAAGCGCAGCGGCTCTTCATGCAGGCGTCAGCCGTGCGGCCGGAAGATTTCCAGGCTGCGGCACTTGGCGCGCTGTCGCTCGCGGCCCTCGGTGACCCCGGTGAGATGGATGCGTATCGCTCCGCGCTCACCATCATGGAGCGCCACCTGGAGCTCAATCCCGAGGACGCCCGCGCCCTCTACCTCGGCTCCAACGCGCTCTACAAGCTGGGCGACATACCACGCGCCGAAGCGTGGGCCGAGCGCGCGCTGGCGGTGGACCCCAACGATGCCGGTGTGCTCTACAATGTGGCGTGCGCTTTTGGCGTGCAGGGGCAGGCGGACCGCGCCATCGAATTGCTGGAGCGGGCCGTCGAGAATGGTTTTGGCCATCGCGAATGGATCGAGCACGACCCCGACCTGAATGCCCTGCACGACCGGCCCAGGTTCAAGGCGTTGCTGGATCGACTATGAGCTATGAGCTATGAGCTATGAGCTGTGCGCTGTGCGCTAGACCCCTCGACCCCTCGACTTCTTGACTTCTTGACTACCGATGACTCAATACTCCAACTCCGCCACCAGCTCCCCCGACGAAATCAGCGCCTACGTCCAGGCGCTCCTCGAAATCCTGGGCGACCGCGACCCGTTCGAGGTCCTGCGTGAGACGCCCGACGCACTCCGCGTTGCCGTGCGCGGCATGACCGAGGCCCAGCTCTCCGCGCCGGAAGCTCCCGGCAAGTGGTCGGTACGGCAGGTGCTGGCGCACCTGGCCGACTCCGAGCTGGTCGGCGCGTTCCGGTTCCGCATGGCACTGGCACACGACGCCCCCGAGCTTCCGGGATACGACCAGGACGCCTGGGCGCGGGCGCTGCGCTATGAGAACGCCGCCATCGAGGATGCCCTGGGCGACTTTTCCCGCCTCCGGCAATCCAACCTGCGCCTGCTCACCCGCACCACCCCGGACGAGCGGAAGCGCGTCATCCATCACGCCGAGCGCGGCGACGAACCCTTGGCCCACCTGATCAAGCTCTACGCCGGACACGACCTGGTGCACCGGCGGCAGGTGGCACGGATCAGGGCGAGAGTGGCTGGCTGAGTAGTTGACGGTCCTGTCCGCCCTGTCCGTCCCGTCCGCCCTGTCCGCCCTGTCCGGCTATCTTCAAACCCATGCCCCATTCCCGCCGAGACCTCCTCCGCCACGCCGCGTTGGGCGTAGCGGCCCTTGTGCTGCCGACGCCACTCCTCAGCGCTCAGCGCACAGCGCTTAGCGCGCAGCGCTCGACGCCCGACGCCCGACCCCCGACGCCTGACGAAGAACGTCTCACCCACTGGACCACCCTCCTCCGGACCGCCGGGCTGGCCGACTGCGCCCGGGCGCTCGGTGCCGCGGCCGTGCAGGTCGGAGAATACGCCGAGGGATCGCCCTACGAGGCGTACACCCTCGAGGCTTATCTCAAGGCCGGCGGCAGCCCGCTCGAGACCGAGCCGCTCACCCTCTCGCTTGCCCATTTCGATTGCGTGACGCTGGTGGAGTCGTGCCTGGCCGTGGCCCGCTGTGCCGCAACAGGCGGGACGCCCACATGGGAGCAGTTTGGCCGGGAGATCGAGCGGATGCGCTATCGCGATGGCGTCCGGAAGACCTATGCCTCGCGCCTGCATTATTTCAGCGAGTGGATCAGTGACGGCCAGCGCCGAGGCCTGGTGCGCGACATGGGACCGCTGCTGGGTGCGATCGACGACACCCGGCCGCTCCGCTTCATGACCGAGCACCGCAAGAGCTATCCCGCGCTCTCCAGTGACGCCGCGTTCGGGCAGGTCGGCGAGATGGAACGCTCGCTCGATAACCAGGTGCGGCACGTCGTTCCAACCGAGCACATCCCCGTGATAGCCGACCAGATCCAGTCGGGGGACATCCTCGCCTTTGCCACCAGCATCCCTGGGCTGGACGTCACCCATGCTGCCCTCGCATACCGCCATCCCGACGGCCGCCTGGGCGTGCTGCACGCGCCCCTCTCCGGCGGCGTGGTGGAGGTGAGCCGCTACCCGCTGCCGGACTACGTCTCGGCGATCAAGGGCTCGACCGGGATCCTGGTGGCGCGGGGGGTCTGGGGGCTGTGAGCTGTGCGCTGTGCGCTGTGAGCTATGAGCTTTGAGCTACGAGCTATGAGCTAGGAGCGACTGTCACTCTGAGGCCACGAAGCGGCCGAAGAGACGGAGCCATGGTTAGCCTCGGCCCCTTCGCTTCGCTCAGGGTGACGCGCCAACAGCTCACAGCTCACAGCTCACAGCTCACAGCTCATAGCTCACAGCTCATAGCTCAAAGCTCATAGCTCACAGCTCACAGCTCACAGCTCATAGCTCAAAGCTCATAGCTCGCAGCTCACAGCTCACAGCTCCATCCCATCTTGCGCTCCCCTGTACCGCGCCACAGCTTACTGCCGTCCCTCTCCATGCAACTCGTTCTACCCCTGGAGCGAGGCGTCCTCGGCACCGAGGCGCCCGCAGAGGTGACGGTCCCATGAAAAGCCGTCGTTCGTACCGACTCTTCGGCGGGGCGGCCGTTGCTGTGCTCGCTGCCGCCGCATTCTTGCACGCCTGCAGCGACCGGTCCACCGGTCCCGACGACCTCTCGTCCAAAAGCGCCGCTTCCGGAAAAGGAAGTAGCACCAAGCGCACCCTCACCATCAACGGCACTGGCAGCACCGCCAGCGGCACGCTCGTGTCCGACCGCGGGGGCCTCGCCTGCACCGTGACCTACGCGTCCGGCAAGGTCTCGACCTCCGGCAAGTGCTCCAAGCAATTCAATGACGGCTGGGTGCTGGACATTACGGCCACACCGCCGGCCGGCGGAACGGTGACCTGGACCGGCTGCGACGCCCCGGTCACCGACAGTCCGCTCTCCTGCCAGGTCACCATGACCGCCAACAAGGTGGTCTCGGCGGCGCTCGCCCCACCGGCCAACAGCTTTGCCCTCACCGTGCTGGGCGGCGCCAACGGCAGCGGCACGGTCCAGTCGAGCCCCTCCGGCATTGCCTGCACCATCACCGCCGGGACGGCCGGCGCCAACTGCAGCTCGGTCTTCCCCAGCGGAGCCTCGGTGACCCTCTCCGCCTCGGCGGCCGCCGGCAGCTACATCAAGGCGTGGTCCGGCGGTGGCTGCGAGACCAAGGGGACCGGGACCGGCGGCACCAGCGGCAGCTGCTCGGTTGCGATGAGCCAGGCCCAGTCGGTCGTCGTATCGTTCGAGACCGGCTCCGACCTGGCCAAGGTCGGCAAGTGGGACACGCCCATCACCTGGCCCAATGTCGCCATCCACGCCACCGTGCTGCCCAACGGAAAGGTGCTGACCTACGGCAGGCCCAATGCCCCGCCGGCAGTCTGGGACCCAGCCACCGGGGCCTTCATCACCACTGCCGAGCCGGCTGACTTCTTCTGCAGCGGTAGCGCGCTGCTACCCGACGGCCGGCTGCTGGTGGCGGGTGGCCACAGTGGCCGCGATAACTTCGGCATCCGGGCCACGTACCTCTTCGACGCTTCCAGCAACAGCTGGACGAAGAGCGCCGACATGGCGAACGGCCGCTGGTATCCCACCAACACCACGCTGTCCAACGGCGACATGCTCACCATCTCGGGCGGCGATACCGCCGGTGTCCGCAACCTGATCCCGGAAGTCTGGAGCGGCGGGACCTGGCGCTCGCTCACCGCCGCGTCGCGCTACGTCAACTACTACCCGATGATGTTCGTGGCCCCGGACGGCAGCGTCTACATGGCGGGGCCCGGCAGGGGCACCGCCTTCCTGCACACCGAAGGGACCGGAAGCTGGACCCAGGGCCTGTACAGCAACTTCGGGGAGCGGGACTATGGCTCCGCGGTGATGTACGATGCCGGGAAGATCCTGCTGGTGGGCGGCGGTGCGCCGACGGCGACCGCTGAAGTGATCGACCTCAACAACGGCAGCCCGTGGCGCTACGTGGGATCCATGAAGGTGGCGCGACGGCAGCTGAACGCCACCCTGCTGGCGGACGGCACCGTGCTGGCGACTGGCGGGTCCAACGCGAGCGGCTTCAACACCGCGCCCACGGACAGCCGAGTGCTGGCGGCCGAACTCTGGGATCCCACGACCGAGCAGTTCACCACGCTCGCGAGCATGTCGCACAATCGGCTGTACCACTCGACCGCCATGCTGCTGCCCGACGGCCGGCTCCTCTCGGTGGGCAGCGGCCAGCCCGCGGCCGTGGGGCTGACCGATGACTACACGGCGGAGATCTTCACCCCACCGTACCTCTACAAGCTGGACGGCACCCTGGCGGCCCGGCCCGAGATTACCGGCGCGCCCACCAGCGTGTCGTATGGCTCAAGCTTCCAGGTGCAGACGCCACAGGCGGCCTCGATTGTCCGGGCCACGTTCATCCGGCTGTCGTCGGTGACCCATGCATTCAACCAGAACCAGCGGATGAACCGGCTGACGGTGACGCCCAACGGTGCCGGGAGCGTATTGATCACGGCGCCGT
>DASSOW010000171.1:0-2627 GCA_035700175.1 Gemmatimonadales bacterium
CTCACCCAGCTCATCACGTTGGCCGCATCGCGTCAGCGTGAAGCCCTCGCCGACGCCACTTCGGTTGAGCTGACGCGCAACCCGGTCGGGCTTGAGCAGGCATTGACCAAGATCGCCACCCACGCGGCGATCCCGAACGTCGCAGGCGCTGCCGCCCACCTCTTCTTCGAGGCTCCGAGCCGAACCTTCATGGCGCGCCTCGACGGTCTGTGGTCCACGCACCCGCCCATGATCGACCGCGTCAATCGGCTTCGCGCCCTGCGTGCCACGGGGCCGATCAGCGAGCAGCAGTTCGACGAGCGGGCCATGAGCTTCGCCGCTGCGGGCACTCCTGCCCTGAAGCCCGCACCCCGGGGCGGCCCCCTCGGCGCTCTGATGCTCCTGCTGGCGATCGGCCTCGGCGCTGGGCAGGTCGGCCTGGCGGGCTACCTCCTCATCGCGCCGCCGCTCCCGGACCGACACCACCCCTATCACGAGGTGGAGGCGCGCGTGGCCGAGGTGCGGCCGGTCAGCGATGTCTTCGATGTGCACCTGGTCTGGCCGGCCGGGGATCGACGCTTCCGCGAAGGTTGGCTGCGCCTGGACGAAAACCCGGGCGTCTTGCCGTTGCGTGTCTGCGTCACGGACAGCGGCGACATCCAGCTGCCTCCCGCCGACGGCTGCTCCGCGCTGCGCTCGGACTGACCACCTTGCGCGAAGCTCGGCTTCGCCGACCGTCCTCCGCATGCCCCGCCTGCCCGCCTTTGCCGCTGCCATGCTTGCTCGACGCCTGCTCGGATCGACGGTCGGCGGCTGGCTGCTCGTGAGTGCCAGCCTGGCTGGTTACGTGCTCTTCGCTCAACTCTTCGTGGCTTCCATCATCAACGAGCAGGGACGAGCATTCGACGCCCACTCCTACTGGCTCGCCGGACAGCGCATCTGGGACGGCTCACCGCTCTACCGCGCGCAGACGATCCATGATCTCGACGCCTATCGTTACCCGCCCCTCTTCGCGCAGCTATTGGCCCTGCCAGCCCTCTTGCCCGAGCCGGTCTTCACCGCGCTCTGGCGACTGGTCTGCTTTGCAGCTCTGCGCTACCTGGCGGGCTCCTGGCGCAACGTCGGCTTCTGGCTGCTCTTCGCCCCCGTCGTGCAGGAGATGACGGCCGCCAACGTGACCCTGCCAGTCCTGGCGCTTTCGCTCCTCGCGCTGCGCGGCCGCACGGGTGGCATCTGGGCCGCGGCGCTCCTCAAGTTCGGTCCGGCTCTCGTCGTGCCATATCTCCTCTGCACCACCCCCTCGTACCGCCGGCGCCTCATCATCGGAGCCGGCGTGACAGCCGCCGCCGTGGGTATCAGTGTGCTGCTCTCACCAGTTGCCTGGGGCGACTACCTGCAGTCCATGCGCCTGCAATCCGCGACGGTGAACCAGGGGAACCACCTCATCTCGCTCCTGCCATCAACGACGCTGGACTTCGTCATGCGCCTCGCGATCGCGGTCGTGCTTCTTGTGCTCGCCATCCGCCGTCGCGATGCGAGACTCACCTTGCTTGTCTCCGGTCTGGCGGTCCCAACGCTCTGGTCTGCCCGACTCTGCGCGCTGCTGACCGTCTTCTCGATCGGCCCCCAGCGCTCTGTGCGCCGGGTTGCTGCAACCGTCGGCTCGATAGGCGCGATTCAGATCGCTCTCTTCAGCTCCGGGACGGCAGCACTCCTGTTCGGGGCGGTCGGCGCCATCAGCTTTGCGCTGGTGCAACTCTGGCCCGGACAGCGAGAGACCCCGGAAGATGCTCCCGGGGTCTCTGGATAAGGCCGCGACCTCGACGTCAGCCGTGTCGACCACTCGAGTCGATGGCATCTGTCCGTCAGGTCGGTGAAGGCGCTTGCCGCTTCCTTACGGAGTTGGCACGGCTGAGCCGATGACGCTGAGCTGAGAACTGATCTGCCCTCCAAGCAGCGTGACTGCGATGATCGCAACCACGGCAACCAGGAGAAGGATGAGTCCGTACTCGGTTAGACCCTGACCTCGCGCCTGCACCGGCCGGCTCATCCGTCGCGACCAAGACGACAGTCGCTTCATGATGACTTCTCCAACTACTGGACCCGGCCGGATCCATCTGAGCCGCACGTTCGGCGGAACGCGCCGCTCATACAAACCAAAGGGGCCGCCAGCGCGTGTGCGCCAGCGGCCCCCGTGGTGCTGCTCGGTATGAGCCGAATCGGCTTACAGGGCCGAACCGACGGTGCTGAGCATCGAGCTGACACGACCGCCAAGGAAGGTCAGCGCCAGGATCGCGACGATCGCGATCAGGGCCAGGATGAGGGCGTACTCGCCCAGACCCTGCGCGCGAGTCTGAACACGCTTGAACATGGAGGTTACCTCAAGATGATTGCTTGCTGGAGACAACCATTCCGGTTGCTCCCTCGACCACGGAAACCTCGGCGTCGCCTCGCGCAGGGTCAAACGAGCTGACGGGGGGACTTTTTGGCCATGCCCGACCGGACCGCTTCAGACCCGCTCGGGCAGGCGCCGGGCCGGGCATCGCTTGCCGAAGGCGGCGTTGCGGCCAGGGTTAAAGCTCGTACCACCTCTCCGCACTGGAGCTCACCGCAGTGAAGACGATCTACGGCGTCTCGGTTCAGACAGA
>DASSOW010000172.1:0-4793 GCA_035700175.1 Gemmatimonadales bacterium
CGGCATCCCGCCTGGTCATGATCGGGATCCTGGTGCTGCAGCTCTTCCTCATCAGGGCTGCCTGGCGTCGCAAGCGGCCGCGCACGCCTGCCGCCGGAGTTGGCATATGAGCCTCGGATCACTGCTGTTCATGCTGACCGCCTGGATCTTTGTCCTCGGGCTCACCGTATGGAGTTTCTGGAAGCTGATGCAGACGCCGCAGGAGGAGAAATTGCCGCCTCCGGGGACGTCGTTGTAGAGGGTCGCAGGTCGCAAGTCTCAGGTCGCAGGACACACGACCTGAGACTTGCGACCTGCGACCGACAGCCGCACCACCCCCACGTACCTCAACAGCGAGCTCGCGCATGGGTCTCTGGGCCACGAAGTCCATTTCCGTCCTGAAGGCGGAAGCGGAGGAAACCGGGGAGCGGTCACTGAACCGCAGTCTCGGCGCACTCAACCTCACCACGCTCGGCATCGGCGCGATCATCGGCGCCGGCATCTTCGTCCTGACCGGAGTGGCCGCGGCGCTCTACGCCGGCCCCGCGGTCTGGCTCTCCTTCGTCGCCGCCGGCATCGCCTGCGGCTTCGCCGGACTCTGCTACGCCGAGATGGCGAGCGCCGTGCCCGTGGCCGGAAGTGCATACACCTATTCGTACGCCACGATGGGTGAGTTCATCGCCTGGATCATCGGCTGGGACCTCATCCTCGAGTATGCGCTCGGTGCCGCAACGGTGGGCGTGGGGTGGTCGGGCTACTTCCGGAGCCTGATGGAGTTTCTCGGTATCCATATCCCGGACCATTTCGCGATGGCGCCGCTTTCGTTCTGCACCGCCTCCGAAGTGGCGGACAAGCTGGCCGGCTGCGTCCACACCGGCTTCGGGACCACCGGGGCGGTGCTCAACATCCCCGCCATGGCCGTCGTGCTGCTCGCCACGCTGGTACTCACCATCGGCATCGAGGAGAGCGCCAAGGTCAACAACATCATCGTGATCCTGAAGCTCGCGGTGGTGGTGATGTTCATTGCCTTTGGCGTGCGGTACGTGAATCCGGACAACTGGAAGCCGTTCATTCCCGAGAACCTGGGCAGCTTTGGCGCGTACGGCGTGTCCGGCATCTTCCGCGGCGCGGGACTCGTCTTCTTTGCCTACATCGGCTTTGACGCAGTCAGTACCGCGGCGCAGGAAGCCAAGAATCCGCAGAAGGACATGCCGGTCGGCATCCTTGCATCACTCGCGGTCTGCACGCTGCTCTACATCCTGGTCTCACTCGTCCTGACCGGTGTCGTCAAGTACACCGAGCTCAACGTCCCGCACCCGGTGGCCTACGCCGTCGAGGCGGTGCCAGGGCTCAAGTGGCTCACGCCCTTCATCACGCTGGGCGCCGTGCTGGGCCTGGGCTCGGTGGTGCTGGTGATGCTCCTGGGCCAGTCCCGCGTGTTCTACTCGATGTCGCGCGACGGGCTCATGGGGCGTTGGGCAGGCAAGGTTCATCCCCGCTTCCGTACACCCTATCTCTCGACCATCTGGGTGGGCCTCGTCGTCGCCGTGATCGCCGGCATCTTCCCGATCCAGATCCTGGGTGAGATGGTGAACATCGGCACGCTGCTGGCGTTCGTGCTGGTGTGCGCCGGCGTCTGGATCCTCCGCTCCAAGCGTCCCGACCTCGAGCGGCCGTTCCGTACGCCCTGGGTGCCGGTGGTCCCGATCCTGGGAATTCTCTCCTGCTTCGGCCTGATGGCCACGCTGCCTGGCGCCACCTGGGAACGGCTGGGCGTCTGGCTGGTGATCGGGCTGCTGATCTACTTCCTCTACAGCCGGCATAACAGTGTGCTGCAGAAGGAAAGGGAAGCTGGGAAATAGGGCGTAGGGCATGGGGCATGGGGCGTGGGGCACAGGCAGTCACAAGCCTCATGCCCCACGCCTCATGCCCTGTTAGTTTCCCCCCATGCCTCGTACCCTCACCGCGGAGAAATCCGCCGCGGCTCGTGCCCTTGCCGGCGCGCTCAAGCCCGGCATGCGTGTCTGCCTCACCACTCACGTAAATCCTGACGGCGACGGGCTGGGCAGCGAGATTGCCCTGCTGCACATGCTCCGCGCCCAGGGCGTCACCTGCTGCATCACCAACCCCACGCCCACGCCGCCGCGCTTCGACTTCCTGCTGGCTGAAATTCCCGGCGCCGACCACACGGCGGAAGCGATCAAGGAGCTCCGCCGCGCTGACCTCATCGTGGTCCTGGATATCTCCGACCTGGGGCGGCTGGGCATGCTGGCCGAGGCGGTACGCACTCGCGGCGTGCCGGTGGCGTGCATCGATCATCATGTGGGGCTCGGCGTACTGCCCGATGGGCCGCGCTACGTGGACCCGACGGCTTCTGCCACCGGTGAACTGGTGTTTGAGATAGCGGTTGCCAATGACTGGCCGCTGACCGCCCCCATCGCCCGCGCGCTTTACGTCGCGCTGCTCACCGATACCGGCGGTTTCCGGTTCAGCAATACCAGGCCGCGCACCCTGCGCATCGCCGCCGACCTGCTCGGGACCGGCGTGGATCCGGAGCAGATCTATCTCGATGTCTATGCCAGTGCGCCGGCAGGCCGTCCGCGACTGTTTGCCGAGGCGCTGCAGACGCTCGTGGTGGAACCGGAGCACCGGCTCTCGTGGATCACGGTACCGCCAGGCGCGCTGGAGAGACACGGCGTCTCGTCTGACGATCTCGATGGCGTGGTGGAGTTTGCGCGCAGCATCGAGGGCGTCCGCATGGCACTGCTGTTCCGCGAGGTGTCGCAGGGCCGGATCAAGATCTCGCTGCGTTCGGTGGGCGGCGTGGATGTCGCGGCGTTTGCCCGCCGCTATGGCGGTGGCGGGCACATGAAGGCCGCCGGCCTCGCCATGACCGGCTCGCTCGGCGAGGTCCAGTCCACGATCCTTGCCGCCGCACGCGAGTATATTTCAGGGACATGAACGACGACCTGATGGCGCGCATCGAGCGCACGATTGACACGCTGCGACCCTATATCGCATCGCATCGCGGGAGCGTCGAGGTCATCGACTTCGACGTGACCGACGGCATTCTCCTGGTCCGCCTCGGCGGCCACTGCCAGGGCTGTGCGGCCAGCACGGTGACCCTCAAGCACGGCCTCGAACACCGCCTGCGACAGATGGTGCCCGAAGTGCGCCACGTGGAGGCGGTGTGAGCGAACCACTCGAAGCACAGGTAGTTGCTGCGCTCGCCCGCATCCGCAATGAGCGGCTGGAGAACGACGTGCTCTCCGCGGGCATGGTGCGGAATCTTTCGGTAAGCGACGACGGGAAGGTCAACTTCACCTTCCTCCTGGCCAATGAGGACAAGGGCACCCTGGTGCGCCAGGTGCGCCGGGCTGTCGAGATGGTGGATGGTGTGACCGAGGTCAAGATCCAGGTCGCCAACCCGTCGCCTGCGCGCACGTCGCACGGCCCGCCCGGCACCGAGCCCGCCGCCCCGGCACCCCAGCGGCGTGAGGACCTGGGCACGGTGCTCGCCATCTCGAGCGGCAAGGGCGGGGTGGGGAAGTCCACCGTAGCCGCCAATCTGGCCGTCGCGCTGGCCCAGGCGGGGCACAAGGTGGGCGTGATGGACGCCGACATCTACGGCCCCAACATGCCGCGCATGTTCGGCCTGCACGAAAAGCCGATGGTCCATCCCGACACGCGCAAGATCATTCCGCTCGAGGCCCACGGGGTGAAGCTCATGTCGCTGGGCTTCCTGGTGGAGCGCGACGCACCCGCCATCTGGCGCGGCCCCATCATCATGAAGGTCATCCAGCAGTTCCTGCAGGATGTGGCGTGGGGCGAGCTCGATTATTTCATCGTGGACCTGCCGCCCGGCACCGGTGACGCCCAGCTCTCGCTGGTACAGGCCACCCAGGTTTCCGGTGCGGTCATCGTCACCACACCGCAGGAGATGGCGGTAGGCGACGCACTTCGCGGCGCCAAGATGTTCGAGCGCGTGGGCGTGCCGGTGCTCGGCGTGGTCGAGAACATGAGTGCATTCACCGATCCGGAGACCGGACGCCGGTGGGAGCTCTTTTCCTCGGGCGGCGGCCAGCGTCTGGCCGAGGAGCTGGGTGTGCCGCTGCTGGGCAGCGTGCCGCTCCAGCCAGGGCTCGCCGACGAAGCTGATCATGGCACACCGGTGCTCATCGGCGCGCCTGATTCTCCAGCGGCCGCGGCACTTGCCGATGTTGCCGGTACGGTGGTGCGCGCCGCCGCCACTTCCAGCTTTTCACTGCCCGTCATCAACGGCTGATCCTCGGGCGCGCGCCCATGATCATCACGCTGCTCACCGACTTCGGCACGGCCGATTCGTACGTGGCGGAGATGAAGGGCGCCATCCTCTCGGCAGCGCCCGATGCGACCCTGGTGGATGTCTCCCACGCCATTTCACCCGGCGATGTGCGCGCCGCGGCCTACGTGCTGGATCGCGCCTGGCGCAGCTTCCCTCGTGGCTCCGTGCACCTCGCCGTGGTGGACCCGGGCGTAGGTACGGCCCGCGCCGCCCTCGCGCTCAGTGCCCATGGACACTTCTTCATCGGGCCCGACAATGGGCTCTTTTCATTCGTGATGCGAGACACCCCGGTGCGCGCCGTGGTGCTTGCCGAGCCCGACTGGGCGGCGCCGACTTTTCATGGACGGGACCTGTTTGCGCCTGCCGCCGCGCGCCTGGCGTCGGGCGCTGCGCTCGAGGACCTGGGGCGGGCCTTCACCGGGATTCCCGAACGACTCGCCACCCGGGAGCCGTACCACGAGGGCAAGACACTGATCGGCGAGGTGATCTA
>DASSOW010000173.1:0-3320 GCA_035700175.1 Gemmatimonadales bacterium
AGCGCACAGCGCACAGCGCACAGCGCACAGCTCACAGCTCACAGCGCACAGCGCACAGCGCACAAGCTCTCCACCAGCGCCCCCAGCCTGTCCTTCACGCCGGCGCGCAGTGATTCGAGCGGCGGCTGGCGCAGCAGGTGCAGTTTTCCCTGCACGTGCTCCAGTTCCGCGTGGCTGTGGCCGTGCTTGTCGCGCCAGAAGCGGACGGTGGCAGTGGCATCGCCGAGCCGCAGCCCGTGCAGCTTGACTTCGGGCAGCCAGGCCGGCAGCACCGGGTCGACCACCAGCAGGTGCAGCGGCGCTACCGGCTGGAGGCCGAGCAGGGTATGGATGAGCAGCACGACGGCAGTCGCGTTCCAGAGTTGCCAGGGGTTGGCACGCGGGTACGCACCCGGCAGCGACCGTTCGCCGCGCGAGTAGCCGCCCACGCACTCGGGAATGATGCCGCCCGGATACAGCGCCGAGAGCTCGAACATGGCCGTCGCCAGTTCGACAGCGCGATCGTCGAATCCGAAGCGCCGCAGGCCAAAGGCAATCGTGGCGTTCTCCACCGGCCAGACGCTGCCGAGGTGATAGCTGAGGGGGCTGTAGGCGGGATGCGCCGTGCTGAGGGT
Organism: Gemmatimonadales bacterium; assembly: GCA_035700175.1. GTDB lineage: Bacteria > Gemmatimonadota > Gemmatimonadetes > Gemmatimonadales > GWC2-71-9 > CAMLHP01. The sequence continues at coordinate 615 of DASSOW010000173.1, forward strand.
GCGTATGCCCCAGCCGCTGAACAGGTCAGGCGCGAAGAGGCGCCCGGCCTGTGCCGGCAGGTGGTCGTCGCTGATGATGCCGGTAGCGAGGCAGTGTCCGGCGTTCGATGCAGGCACATCAATCAGCCGCTTGTCGGGCCCCATGGCGAGCCCCACACAGTGCTGCTCCTCGATCCACCAGTCGCGGTTGAAGCGTTCCTTGAGCTCGCGTGCGCTCTGCCGGTACGCTTTTGCGTCGGTGTGCTCACCCATCACCTCGGCGAGGACTCCCATCAGCTGCTGCGCCGAATACCAGTAGCCCTGCACTTCAGCCGTTGCGATCGGTGCGGGCACCGGTGCGCCGGATTCATCGAGAATGGCCCGGCCCGAATCCTTCCATCCCTGGTTCTTCACGCCCTGCGGTGATCGGGTGAGATATTCGAGGTACCCATCGCCATCCAGGTCACCATCGGTACGGGCCCAGTCGAGCACACGACGCGCCGTGTCCCAGTGGCGGACCAGATCCTCACGCTTGCCCCGCCAGGCGTACAGGTGCGCCAGTGAAATGACGAACATCAGCGGGCTGGCAAAGTCCGCATAGTAGAGCCCGAACGGGTTGAGCCCGAGTCGCGCGACGGGGCCATCGCGCGCCTGCGCCGGGAGGCGGCCGGGTTGTTCATCGCGCCAGTCGTTGACTTCGCTCCCCTGCAGGCGGCCAAGCCGGGCCTGACTCGCATCCAGCAGCGCACCCTGGTCGAGGAACGCGGCTTGCCAGCCCGCGGTGAGGGTGTCCCTCCCGAAAAGGCCCGGGTAGAGTGGCACTCCCGCCTGCGCGGCGAGCCACTCGTCCTCCTGACCGCGCAGCAACGGCATGCTGCCCACGACCTCGACATTCCGACGCACCACCTGCTCGGCGGCGGGGTTTCCCGGTATCGAGATTCGGGTGAACTGTTCACGCCACCTTTTGAGGCATTGGTACCGCCGAGCGGTTTCCGACACGGTGAGCACATCGCGGCAGTCCAACGGTTGCACGCACAGCGTGAGTTCGGCGTGTTCCTGCGAGGCGAGTGTAATCGTAGTGCTGAGGCCATCGGGCGTCGGGCTCCACTCCGCGCCGCCGACGTGAATCACCGTGCGGTACGGAAGCGCCGGCTGGGTATAGGCGAGCTGCACGCCGTTGGCCGTCGGTATGCGCTCCACCTCCCCCTCCTGCTGGCGCCGACCTGATGTCGTCTCCTGCAAGTCGGCAAAGTCGGCGTCCAGCTTCCAGTCTACCCGGAGCTGCACTGCGCGATCGGCGTGGTTCCCGATCGCGAGCGTCGAGAGCAACCGCGCCAGTCCTACGTCATGGGTGAGCAGCAGGTCCAGCGCGCGGAACGGGATCTCGTCGCCATCGACCACAATCCCGTCGCCGGCGCTGCCACTGCCGCCGCCATCGGGCGACTCGATTTCCGGGTGGGCGAAGGTGAAACGGAGCGTGGCCGTGCTCACGCGCCCGCGTTCGCAGAGCCAGGGACGACGACCGTTGATGGTGAAGCCGAGCCGGCTCAGGAATCGCGCCTCACGGTAGAACAAGCCTGTGACCACCTGCCCGTCGTCACACTCGCCCCGGTCATTGACGATGAGCAGGGTCTCGCCCAGCCACGCGCACGCCTGGCCGCGCTCAGCCGTGGCTTCCGCAAGCGGTGTCAGAGCAGCAGGCACACTTCGCCGCCCCGTTCCTCGACCCGGTATACGTGGATTCCTTCTCCGGCGGGTCCTGATCGTGGTGCACCGGTGCGCACGTCGAATTGCGAGCCGTGCCAGGGACACTGGACGGTGTCGCAGATCAGCACGCCGTCGGCCAGCGAGCCGCCGCGGTGGGTGCAATGATCCTCGAAGGCGACGAATCCCTTCTCCGTGCGAGCCAGCACGATGCGCTGGTGACCGATGTGGAGGAGCTTCATCTGGTCGGGCTGCAGCTCGCCGGCCATCGCCACGGGAATGGGCGTGCCGTCTGGCTCGCGAACCGTGTCCTCGTGCCAGCGGCCAGCACCGGCATAGCGGTGGTCCACGCTGATCTGGTTCCGGCTCACCAGCTTGCCACCCATCCAGGCGCCACTCGAGAGCAGGATCACACCCACCGCCTCGAGGATGATCACGTCGGCGCCGGGGCCGCCCGCATCGTTGCGGCGCAGGAACCAGGCGATAGCGATGAGCACGACACCGCTCAGGTTGGCGGCCATGTGCAGGGTGGCCCGCCGTTTGGCGGAACTCTGGGGCGGAACGGTGAGGAAGTAGTCCACAAACCCGGGCACGGCCGCGACGAGCGCCATGATGACACCGGCTGCCGCGAGGTGGCCGCCCGTGGTCCACCACGATGGTCGGCCCGCCAGGCGGCCCGCGATATCAAAGACCAGTGCACCACTCAGGAACGCGAAGGGAAACACGATCAGGGCGGGATGGATCGGATGCCCACGGATGGATGCCTTGCTGCGCATGGCGACGCTCCGGCTCGGGAGATACGTCCTTCCACGCAACCACTCCCGGCGCCTGGCGTCAGTGATGGGCCTCACTGGTGGTCGCAGGTCGCAGGTCGCAGGTCGAGAGTCGGAGGAACTTCCTGAATCTTGGTACATTGGACTTGTGAGCTGTGAGCTGTGAGCTGTGACCTGCGACCTGCGACCTGCGACCTGCGACCTGCGACCTGCGACCTGCGACCTGCGACCTGCGACCTGCGACCTGCGA
>DASSOW010000174.1:0-3273 GCA_035700175.1 Gemmatimonadales bacterium
CAATCGAGCTTACCAGTGCAAAGGCAAGCAGCAGGCAGTCGACCACGCCGAAGGACAGCGAGCGCGTTTTGCGCAGTACCATGACCAGGCCGCCAAACGCCACAAGGTGCAGGAACAGCTCCTTCGGCACCTGAAACCGGTCCAGATCGAAGAGCGGCCCGCGGATCACGGCCAGCATGACCAGCAGGGCGCCGATTTGCAGGATTCGACGGGCGGCGCGAATGTTCACTGAGGACCATCTGGTCTGGACATGCGACGAAAATAGCAGGCACCGGCGCCGCCGGCGCCTTGCCCACATACAGGAGCACTATGCGAATGCGACACCTGCTGCTCGGCGGCCTGTTACTGGCCGCGGCAGCCTGCGGAGGAGTGCCGGCCGAACAGGTTACCAGCTCACTGAACCAGCTGCTGGGAGAAAAGAAGGCGGCTCGAGGAGTGCCGAAGGACCAGTGGGATGCGACCCAGGCGCTGTACAAGGCCAGAGGTGGGGCGCCCCTCTGGATCGACGGTTCCAAGCCCAACGCCAGGGCCCGCTCCCTGGTGGACGCCATCGCGTCGGCCGACAAGGAGGGCCTGAGGTCCACTGATTACGACCTGGCCGGCCTGCGCGCTGCCCTGCGCCAGACCTACGACTCCGGCAAGGTCACGGCCGAAAAACTCGCGGCGCTCGATCTCCGGCTCACCGGGCTCTATCTCGACTACGGGTCCGATCTGCTGGTGGGCCGGGTGGACCCCCAGCTCGTGAATGATGGGTTTCTGGCCAAGACCCGGCGGAAGACCGCCGACAGCATCCTGCTGGCCGCGGCGACCGAGGAAAAGTTTGCCGACATGATCGGCGATTTGCGCCCGCGCTCAGAGCAATATCAGGCGCTGCTTGACGGGCTGGCGCGCTATCGCGCCATCGCCGATAGCGGCGGGTGGAACGAGATTCCGGGCGGCGCCATCAAGCCAGGCGAGCGGAGCGGCCGTATCGCGCTTCTGCGCGCCCGACTGGCCGCCACCGGCGACCTCTCCAGCGCCAAGGGCGATTCCGTGTACGACAAGGCGCTGAACGACGCGGTCAATCACTTCCGCACCCGCCACAACCTTCCGCCAGGCACCGGAGTGGACAAGGCCACGCTGGCTGCCCTCAACGTGCCGGTTGAGCGGCGGGTGCAGCAAATCGAACTCAATCTCGACCGGCTCCGCTGGGTGCCCAATGACTTCGGCGATCGCTACGTGCTGGTGAACATCCCCGAGTACCAGCTCCACGCGTTCGATGGGGGCAAGGAGGTGCTCACCATGCGGGTCGTCGTGGGCAAGGACTACGAACATGCGACGCCGGTGTTTGCCGACACGATCAGCGAAGTGGTGTTCCATCCCGACTGGAACGTGCCCAAGAGTATCGCGACAAAGGAAATCATTCCCCAGGTCCGGAAGGACAAGAACTACCTGGCCGAGCATGGTTATGAGGTGGTCGACCGGGAACACCCGAACGTCCCGCTCGATCCCGACGACGTTGACTGGGATGCCGACACCGCCGATTTCCACTATCTCATCCGCCAGGGGCCGGGGGAGCGGAATGCGCTCGGCAACATCAAGTTTCTGTTTCCCAATCGCTTCGCGGTGTACATGCACGCCACACCGGCGACCGGCCTGTTCAAGCAGCGGGAACGCGCGGCCAGCCACGGCTGCGTGCGACTGGAGAACCCCGAAGCCTTTGCACGGTTTGTTCTCGAGGGTAATAGCGACTGGGACGATGCCCACATACACAGGGCACTCGCCGACACGGTGCAGGAGGCGGTGCGTGTGACGAAGCAGGTGCCGGTGTATCTGCTCTATCTCACGGCGTTCCCGAAGGACGGCCAGGTGCAGTTTCGCGATGACGTGTATGGGAGCGACCAGCGCGCCCTCGCGCGCGTCGGAAAGCCGGCCACGGACAGCGTGATCGAGCCACTTCGGGCACGCCTGGACGAGCTGATGCGTGGATGAGCATGGCAGCCCGGCTCGCACGGATCGCGGGGACAGTCTTCTATCGCCTCAATTGCGATGGCGGAGTGCCGGAGAAGGGCCCGGTGCTCCTCATCGCCAATCACCCGAATTCGCTGGTTGATCCGATTCTCGTGCTGGCCGCCGCCCGGCGGCCAGTGCGCTTCCTCGCCAAGGCGCCGCTGTTCGAGGACTATCGCATCGCCTGGCTCCTGCGCTCGGTGGGCGCGGTGCCGGTGCATCGTCCCCAGGACGATCCCACCCAGCTGGCCCGGAATGCCGATGTGCTGGCTGCGGCGGGCGACGCCCTCGCCGGCGGCAGCGCCATCGCTGTCTTTCCTGAGGGCAAAAGCCACAACGAACCGTCACTCGCGCCGCTCAAGACCGGCGCGGCGCGGATTGCCCTGATGGCGGCTGCGAAGCTTGGTGCTGCCGTCCCGATTGTGCCCATCGGGCTCAACATGCGGGAGAAGGAAACCTTCCGCTCGGAAGCACTGGCGCTGGTGGGGACCCAGCTCGAATGGGACGATCTCGCCGTCCGGGGCGCCGGGGATGTCACCGCGGTGCGCGAGCTCACCAGTCGCATGGACGCGGCGCTCCGGAAGGTCACGCTCAACGTGGAGCGCTGGGAAGACGCGCCTCTGGTTGAATCAGCCGAGGCCGTGTGGCACGCCGAGCGGGGCGGCTCGGACGAGCCGCACGAGCGGCTGGAGCGATTGCGGATTGCGTCGGAACTGCTGAGTCATATCCGGCGCAACCCCGCCAGCCGATGGGCACCGCTCGCCCGCGCCGTGCGGCACCATGCGCGCTCGCTTGCCCGGCTCGATCTTTCGCCTTCCGATCTCGAGTCTGACCTGCGGGTGGACACGGCAGTGCAGTGGAGCGTGCGGCGGCTTCCGCTCTTCCTCCTGCCTGTCTTTGCCGTGGCCTCCGCTGGCTTCCTGCTCTGGTGGGTGCCGTACCGCCTTACGGGCATCGTGGCGGAAGGCATCCATGGCGAGCGCGACATCCGCTCCACCTACAAGCTGTATGGCGGTATCGTGCTCTATGGGGCGTGGCTCGCAGTGCTGGTCATTGCGGCGGGTGCGTGGGGCGGTGCACTCTGGTCCATCGTCACGCTTATTGCCGCGCCTGCCCTCGGCATCGCCGGCCTCTGGATCCGCGAACGTTGGCGCGCGGCCTGGCGCGACGTGAAGCGCTACCTGGTCCTGCGCCGCCATCCGGGACGAGTGCGCGAACTCCGCCGCCGGCAGCGGGAGCTGACGGAGCGGTTTGAGGTGCTGGTCAATGAGAGAAGACGGCTGG